>NZ_JCANUR010000016.1:0-68369 GCF_059569055.1 Sporacetigenium mesophilum DSM 16796
TTTTAATCAGGGTGTCCCGCGTTCGAGTCGCGGATGGGTCACCATATAACAAACTTAATAAGGCCCATTGGTCAAGCGGTCAAGACACCGCCCTTTCACGGCGGTAACAGGGGTTCGATTCCCCTATGGGTCACCAAAATTTGGGATTATAGCTCAGCTGGGAGAGCACCTGCCTTACAAGCAGGGGGTCACAGGTTCGAGCCCTGTTAATCCCACCATTTGCGGCCTGGTAGTTCAGTTGGTTAGAATGCCAGCCTGTCACGCTGGAGGTCGAGGGTTCGAGTCCCTTCCAGGTCGCCAAATTAATTTGTGAGAAAAATGTATATGCTAGTGTGGCTCAACGGTAGAGCAGCTGACTTGTAATCAGCAGGTTGTAGGTTCGATTCCTATCACTAGCTCCAATAAAAAATAACCTTAGGTATATACCTAAGGTTATTTTTTATTACAAACTATTTAATTTTACTTTCCCATCTTAAGTCATTTCCTACAAATTTAATTACTCTAAAGCTATCCAAAATTCTAGATAAAGTTCTTTGAGTATAAACTTTACCTATTTCCATAGGTGATAAGTTTGTAGATATTATCGTTTTCTTTCCTTCAACTAATCGAGAGTTTACTATATTAAATAGCTCGCTATTAGTAAAGGAATTAGTAACTTCTGTTCCTAAATCATCTATTATAAGAAGATCACATTCAAATAAATTTTTATAATTTTCTTCATTAATTACATCATTGCCTTTTTTAAACTTGTAGCTTTCTAATATATCCAAGATTTTAAATGATGTTTGATATATTACAACATAGCCTTTGTCTAGAAGCTCCTTAGCTATACAGTTACACATAAATGTTTTTCCTAATCCTGTTGAACCATAAAAAAGTAGGTTTTCTTCATTGTCATTTTCAAACTGTAAAACGAAATTTTCACATATAGATAGAATTGTTAAAATGTTTTCCCTAGGAGATATAGTACCATTTTCTGATTTAGAATTAGAAAATATAGATATATCAAAGTTTGAGAAGTTTTCTTTGTTTAACAATCTATCTAAATTAGACATTTTATAAGCTTCATTTATTATTTCCTGTTTAAGGCAATTACACTTTTCTCCATTAGATAAAAAACCCTTATCTTTACATGAGTCACAGTAGTACTTTAATTCTAAATAGTCAAGAGGTATGCCGTATTTAGATAATATTTCTTCTTTTTGATTTTTTAGATTATTCATCTTGTTTTTAGATTCATTTACAAGATTTTCACGCTTTTTAGGATCTAATAGAACAGCTCTTGCTAATTGTAAGCCTGTTTTAGATATTTCTTCGTCTATTTTTTTTATTTCTGAAATTTTATCATAAACTTCTTGTTTTCTTTTTTGAAGTGCATAGTCGTCATTATCTCTTCTTCTTTCATACTTTAAGAGTATTTCCCTTAACTTACTATCATTCATTTAATCACCTACTTAAATTTTTCTTTTTGGCTAGCTTCTATTAATTTTTCAAGTTCTTCAGGACTATATTTTGTAAAAGTTTCTTCAAAATTGTGAAACTTAGTTTTTGTATAAGTATTTGTTTGTTTATTTTGTTTTGGATGGCTATATTGTTTCGATTGATTATTTTGTATATTATCATTTGACTCTACATCCTTTATATTCTTGAATCCTTTTTCATTCCAACTTTTTAATACCCCATTTATATAAGCTATAGAAGGATTTGAAGTGTTTTTAGACTTAGAGCAGGCTTGTAATATAAGTTCTATATCAAAGTTCATTTTATCAATCCAATTATCTATAGTTTCCTTTTCTGACTTAGAAGGCTCCCTAGAAAATCCAAGTTCATTAAATATAGTTTTATATATAATATATCGTTCATTTCTAGTTGATAAAGATTCTTGTAAATCTTCAGGAGTATATATCTTAGCATCATACCAATTACGTATTATACCTTCTATATAATTAACTGTTTTTACTCCTCTTTTTTCTTTTGCAAATTCATATGCCATTTTTATCATATCTGGATTCATATTATATTTATCCATCATATCTAATATTTGAATTTTTTCATTTGGAACTAAAGGCCTGTTTATTGTTTCGTTTATAGAATTAAACATCTTTTGAACTTTAGGATTTTCATTTATGGATATTAAATCCTCTGTATTGCTATTTTTAGGCTGATTAGGTTTTAATATATTTTCTATATATAATTTCTTTAGATCTAAAAATTCAACAGAATAATCATATTCAGTTTTTTCATAATTTTTCTGCTTTCTTATAATACCTTTAGATTCCCAAAAATCCCAAGCGGCTAATACATCTGATAAAGGTACATTTAAATTTCTAGCTATAGAATTATTATTAAAATTAGGGTTATAAGATGAGTCACAAGCATATCTATATCCTAAGAGATAAACTTTGACGTATAAACCATTTGCCATGGGCATAAATATATCTATGAATATATTGTCAACAGGAGTTTCGCCTAAATCTATCTCATTAACTTCTTTAATGAACATACAAATCACCTCAGCATAAATTATAACACAAAATACAGTACAAAATTAGGTTATAGAAAATTAAAAAATTTATTCATTATTAAACAAGGAGGGAAATTATTTTGATTATAGTAATAACAAAAAAGGCAAGGAGAATATTTAGTTTATTATTATGTATAGCTATATTAATATGTGGATTTAATATATATAATAAACGTTATAAAGAAACATCTGCATTTAATAATATAAAAGAAGAACAAATAAATAATTATAGAATTAATGCAATATTTGATGAAGAAAGCAAGAGAATTATGTCTAGTCAAGTAGTTACATATGTAAACAATACAGGAGAAAATTTGAATGATATATATTTTCATATATACCCTAATGCCTTTTCAAAACCAGAATATGCACCTTTTGAAAAAGGCGAATTAAAGCAGGCATATCCTAAGGGGTTTAATGAAGGATACATAGATATAAAGAGAGTAGCTAATAAAAATAACATATTAGATTACAAAATAATGGGAGCTAAAGAAGATGTATTAGAAGTTAAACTAGATAAGAATTTAAAACCAAAGGATAAAATAGAAATAGAAATAAAGTATACAATAAAACTACCTAATTCAGTAGGTAGATTTGGATATGGAAATGACACTATAAATGTTACTAACTGGTTTCCTATAGCTTGTGTTTATGATGAGAGAGGTTGGAATACAAGCAGTTATGAATCTATAGGAGATCCATTTTATAGTGAGGTAAGTAATTATCAGGTAGATATATTGACTCCTAAAAAGTATGTTTTGGCCACTACTGGAAATATAGAAGATAAAAAAGTAAGTGAAGAAAAGACACTATACAAAGTTACTGCAAATAATGTCAGGGACTTTGCATTTATATTAAGTGACAAATTTAAGGTGAAATCAGATAATGTAGGTAAAACAAAAGTATTTAGCTATTATTTAAATGATAGTATGGGGGATATATCTTTAGATATGGCAAAGGAATCAATAAAGGTATTTAATAAATTATTTGGGCAATATCCACATGAAACTTATTCTGTTATAGCGAGTGACTTCTTTATAGGAGGAATGGAATATCCAACCTTAGTAATGATAGATAAAACATTATATAACAATAAGAGTAAGTTTATTTTAGAGTATATTATAGCGCATGAAACAGCACACCAATGGTGGTATTCAACTGTAGGTAATGATGAAATAAGTGAACCTTGGATAGATGAAGCTTTAACTGAGTACTCTACTGTATTGTATTTTGAACAAAGATATGGCAAAAACGCAAAACAGGAATTGATGAATCAGATGATTTATCAGTCAAAAAATCATTCTGTAGAAGATATATTTAAGCCTACTACAGAATACAAAGATTCTATAGATTATAGTTTAGGGGTATACACTAAAGGCGCAGTAGTATTTGATAATATAAGAGAAGATGTTGGAGATGAATTGTTTTTTAATGTTCTTCAACAGTATTATAAAATGTACTCATTTAAAAATGTAAGTGGAGACGAATTTGTTCAAATTTGGAGCAAAGAAGGGGTAGATATAAACAAGATGATAAGTCAATATAAATAAATTTCCATAAATAAGTCTTTGAATTTTTATTCAAAGACTTGTTTTTTTTGGTATAATATATCCTATGGCATGACGGAAAGGGGAACATTATGTTTAAATATTGTTCAGTAGGAAGTGGAAGTAGTGGCAACTGTCACTATGTAGGATATAAAAATACTAATTTAATTATAGATGCTGGATTAAGTGGAAAAAGAATAGAAACAAATTTATCTAAGGCTGATGTAGATATAAAAACTGTAAAAGGGATACTTATAACTCATGAGCATTCAGACCATATTAAAGGGGCTGGGATATTATCTAGAAAGCATGATATACCTATATATGCTAATAAAAATACTTGGGAAGCTATGAAAGATAAAATAGGAAATGTAAAGGATTATAATATAAAAATATTTGAAAGTAATAAACAATTTGAAATAGAAGATATTCTTATCAAACCATTTTTAATAGGTCATGATGCAGCAGAACCGGTAGCGTATAATTTCTATAATGGTAAGGAAAAAATATCAATAGCAACTGACCTAGGATGTATAAATGATAGTATAAGAGACAATGTATTTGATTCTAAATTAGTTGTATTAGAATCAAATTATGATGAGAGCATGTTAATGATGGGATCATACCCTTATTATTTGAAAAGAAGAGTATTATCAAGTAAAGGCCATCTTTCTAATGAGGATGCAGCAAACTTTTGTACGGAATTAATAAAAAAAGGGACACAGACAATATTACTGGCTCATTTAAGTAAGGAAAATAACTTCCCGGAATTAGCATATGAAACATCTAAGGGAATACTTAGTCAAAATAATATAAAAGTTGATAAAGATGTAAAACTTAAGGTTTTATTAAGAGAAGAATTATCAGAGCTATATGCTGTGTAAGGGAGTACTATATGAATATAAAAATAATAAGTGTAGGAAAAATAAAGGAAAAGTATATTAAGTTAGGAATAGATGAGTTTAGCAAAAGGCTATCTAAATACTGTAAACTAGATATAGTAGAAGTAGACGATGAAAAGGCACCAGAAAATTTAAGTGAAAAAGAAATGGATATAATAAAATATAAAGAAGGTCAAAAAATATTAGGTAACATTAAGAATAACACCTACGTAATAGCTTTAGCTATAGATGGGAAAAATTTATCTTCTGAAGAATTAGCAGATAAAATGAGTAACTTAAGTATAAGTGGAAACAGTAATATAGCATTTGTAATAGGTGGGTCCTTGGGTCTGTCTAAAGATGTATTAGATAGATCTGATTTTAAGCTGTCGTTTTCAAAGATGACATTTCCACATCAACTTATGAGGCTTATTTTATTAGAGCAAGTGTATAGAGGGTTTAGAATAATTAAAAATGAACCGTACCATAAGTAACGGAGCTTTTTATAGCTTTTAAACTAAAAGTCCTTATCATATTATAAAGAGTTTGAAATTATTTAAATTAACTAGAAAATGTCACGCAGAGCGTGACATTTTCTAGTTGTGATTATTAAGAGCGCTTTTATCCATTTTATTTGATATTATACATATTTTAAAGTTTATGATACCCTAGTGTATTTCTAATTTTGGACTAAATAATCAATAATTATGCAGTGAGAGTATATAAAAGGCATATAGTAAGGTATATTTATGGGAATAGATGTGTTTTATAACTTAAGGGATAAATTTATATCCAATTCCCCAAACAGTTAATATATGATTAGGGGATTTAAAATTATCCTCGATTTTTTTTCTTAAATTATGTATATATACCATAATTGCATTTTCATCAATAATAGTTTCGTCCCAAATATTTTTGTAAATTTGCTGTTTAGTAAAAACTTGATGAGGATTTTCTATAAAAAAATTCATTATCTGAGTCTCTTTATAAGATAAATCAATTAAAATTCCGTCTTTATAAAGCTTATAAGTTTTCAAATCGAACTTAAAAGATCCTCTAATAATAAAGCTTGATGGAGAAATCTGTAGCTTATTAAATTCTTTATAGATTCGAAGTTGAGCTTTTATATGAGCATTTAAAACAGCAGGGCTAAAAGGTTTAGTAATATAATTATCTGCACCAAGGCCTAGACCTAGAATTTTATCATAATCTTCGCTTCGTCCACTTAAAAGAAGTATAGAGGACTTAACTTCAAGGTTTTTAATTTCTTTAATTAATTCGAATCCATTATAATCTCCTAGCATGACATCTAAAATAATTAAATCAAACACTTTATTTTTAAGGATTTCAAGAGCTAATTCGCCGCAAGAGGCTTCTTCAAATAAATAATTTTCATGAGCTAAACTTTTCTTTACTAATTTTCTTATGTATTCTTCATCATCAACAATAAGAATTTTTTCTTTTGCCATATAAAGCCTCCTAGAGATTATATAAAGACTTAGATTCTAACCATAAAATATGTTATTATAATAACATATTTTATGGTGATTTTCAATTTATCCAGATTCAGAGGTTTAATATATGGAGGTATTTATTTGAAACATAACAGATCATTTTTCAAAACAGCATTAATCATATATTTAATATTGTTACCAATATTGATATTAATTGGATATAAGAACTTTTCACACCATAAGGATACCGTAGTAAGACAACAACAAGAACATCTTTTAACAATAGCAAAATCTATTTCAAGTAATATAAACGTATATTTTAATGATAAGACTGATAATCTATACTTATTATCACAAAATCTTGTAATAACGGACGCATTAAATGAGAATGAAACTATAAGAAAATATAGATTATGCCAAGTCACGATGCAAGATTTTTATAAAAAGTATGGCGATGAAATGGAGAGTATTTCACTATTAAATGATAAAGGAATGTTGGTATATAAGTATCCTGAGAATAGTCATAAAAAAGAAATAACAATAGATGATTCTACAATAAATAATGTATTAAAAAATAAAAAGGCATTTATCACAAAAGAATATGAAATTAAACCACACCAATTTGTAATTAGCATACTACAGCCAGTTGTTAAACATAATAAGGTCACTGGTATTTTAGTTAGTACAATCGATATAAATAAGTTATATAAGAGCTTAATTGATCCAATAAAGGCAGGGAAAAAAGGATATGCAATGATAAAGAATAGAGAAGGCATAATTGTAATGCATCCTGTAACGGAGCAAATAGGAATAGAATCAATAAGAGTAAGAAAAGAAAGGTTTCCAGAGTTTGATTGGAAGGAGTTAGAGGATTTAAATCGTAAACAACTAGAGGAAAAGGAAGGATACCATATTTACCACTCAAAATGGTGGCAGGATAATGAACTTAAACGGATAAAAAAAGTAAGTGCATATACAACTATACAAAATGATAGTATTTCTTGGATTATATCTGTACAAATGGACTATTCGGAAATTGAGCAACCAATTAAAGGAACACTTATCAATATTTCTCTAATTGCTGTAATTATTATAATTTTTATATTAGTAGCAACCTATATAATTTTTAAAATAGACAAGGAGCGAAAGGCCCTAGAAATAGAGGCTAAGTATCTAAAGGAATTAAACAAAGCTTGGGATAAACTTATTAAAAGTGAAGCTAGATTAAAGCATTCTCAAAAGCTTCAAACTATTGGAATGTTAACTAGTGGAATTGCTCATGAATTTAGAAATTTATTATCACCTATACTTGGTTATTCAGAAATAATATTAGAAAATATAGATAGTGAGGAGAGTATAACGGAAGATGTAATAGAAATAAAGAAAAGTGCTTTAAGAGGAAAAGAAATTATAGAACAAATTTTAAAATTTAGCAGGAATGAAAATGGTATAGATAAATTTAAGCTTTTAGAAATAGAGTACGTTATAAAGGAAAGTATTAAACTAATAAGATCTATTATACCTAACAATATAAAGATAGTAGAAAATATTAGTAGCAACGATATGGTACTTGGAAGTGCAACTCAATTAGAGCAAGTTTTGATTAACTTGTATACAAATTCATATCACGCTATGAAAAAAAATGGAGGTATATTGGAAATTAACGTAGAAAGGGTGTATATTAATTCACAGAGATATAATGAACTTAATTTGGGGGAAGGCACATATGTTAAGATACAAGTCAAGGATGCTGGTGTAGGTATGGATAAAGAAATATTGAGTCAAATATTTAATCCATTTTTTACAACAAAGGAAACAGGAGAAGGTACGGGTTTGGGATTATCTGTCGTCCAAGGGATTGTTAAGAAGCATAATGGGAATATTATTTTAAAAAGTCATATAAATGTAGGTACAGTTGCAGAGATATATTTACCTTCCGTAAAATATATTAAAGATGCATAAAAATAAATTTCATATTATATTAAAAGGTTTGCGTATTTATAAGAATATGCAAACCTTTTTGTGCTTAATTTAGAATAAATTTTTATATTCTTAATAAAATTTAAGATTTACTAAGAATATTTTAAGATTTGCTTATTATAATCTACCTTAGAGTAAGTTAAATAACAAACAAGATAGGAGGAAAAGGCAATGAAAAACTTTAAAAGAATTATAGCTACATGCCTTTCATTAGTAATGATATTGCTAATGGTAGGGTGTCAATCAACTGCAAGTAATGAGAATAGCGGGGTTTTTATAGGAGAAGCTAAGGGTAAAAATGGAAAAATTAAAATGGAAGTTACAATTGAAGATTCTAACATTAAAAACATCGAGGTTGTAGAAAATAATGAATCTGATTTCACAAAAAGTGTCTTTGAACAACTACCAAAAGATATTATAAATGCTAATACAGCAGATGTAGATGTTATTTCAGGTGCAACCCTTACATCAAATGCTATAATTGAAGCAGTTAAGAATGCTATAGAAAAATCGGGTATCATATTAGCAGCAAAAGCTACTTCAAAGGTAAGTGATAAGGAAGAAGATACATCTACCGATATTGTAATAATAGGAGCAGGTGGAGCTGGTCTTACAGCTGCAATTGAAGCTACTAAAGAAGGTAAGGAAGTAATAGTAGTTGAGAAAAATTCCTTTATGGGTGGAAATACAAATTATGCTACAGGTGGAATGAATGCTGCAGGAACAAAATATCAAGAAGCTGAGGGAATAAAAGATACTCCAGAGCTTTTTTATAAAGATACAATGGAAGGCGGACATAATTTAAACGATCCTGAATTATTAAAAACACTTACAGAGCAGTCAGCAGAAGCTATATATTGGCTTGAAGGTTTGGGAGCAGATTTATCAAAAATATCAAGATCTGGTGGACAGAGTGTTGATAGAATTCATACAACAAAAGACGGAGCACCTATAGGAAGTTATCTTATCAGTGTTTTTGAAGAAAATATTGATAAGTTAGGAATAGATGTTAGAGTAAACACAAAAGCAGTAGAAATACTTTCAGAGGGAAACAAGGTAAGTGGTATAAAGGTAGAAAATTCACAGGGACAACAATATAAAATAAATGCAAAGGCAGTTATTATTGCAAGTGGAGGTTTTGGAGCTAATAAAGAACTAGTTACTAAATATAAGCCAGAATTAAAAGACTTTAGTACAACAAATCAACCAGGTGCTACTGGTGATGCTTTTAAAATGGTTGAAAAACTAGATGTAGATTTAGTTGACATGGAACAAATTCAAATTCATCCAACTGCGGTAGGAAATGAATTAATTTCAGAAGGAGTAAGAGGAGAAGGTGCTATACTTGTTAATAAGGCAGGAAAAAGATTTATAAACGAACTTGAAACTCGTGATACTGTGTCTAAAGCAATTTTAAGTCAAGAAGATAAAAAAGCTTTCTTAGTACTAGATTCAGGAGTAGTTAGTAGATTAGCTGCTATTAAGAAGTATAAAGATGCTGGATTAATAACAGAAGCATCATCTTTAAAGGAACTAGCAGAAAAAGTAGGTGTTAGTGCAGAGGAACTAGAAAAAACTGTAAAAAATTATAATAGTTATTTTAAAAATAAGAATGATAAGGAATTTGGTAGAAGAGTCTTAGCTGGAGAATTAAATAAAGGTCCTTTCTATGTAGCGGAAGTTAAACCAGCAATTCACCACACTATGGGTGGAATTAAGATAAATACAAAAGCAGAAGTTTTAAATAATTCAGGTGAAATAGTAGAAGGCTTATTTGCTGCAGGAGAAGTTACTGGCGGTGTACACGGAGGTAATAGACTAGGCGGAAATGCTGTAGCTGATATAACTATATTCGGTAGAATTGCAGGTAAGAGCGCAGTTGATTTTATAAAATAAATAGATTTGTACATATTCAAAACAGATTTAGCACTTAGAAGTGCTGAGTCTGTTTTTTAGTTTTTATATAATTAAATAGGTCTACTGTTGAAGGCCACGAATAAATGTTATTCAGATAAAGGTATCAGTGGTAAATGTATAAATGCTAGACCCGTATTAGAAGAAATGTTAAAAGGAATAACTGATGTAGAATTAGCTCTTTCGATCATAAATTAATTAGATAAAGTAGGAAAATAGGTTTTGAGAAGAGAAGATATTGAACTAGAAAAATTAAATCATATAATAAAATCATGGATAAATGAAAACTAAATCTGTATTAAGATAGACTTTATACTTTTTGACGAGGTCTTAAAGGCATAGTATATAGTATAAAAACCTCATTTGAAGGTGATACGTGGAACCATATCATAAGTAAATATAAAAATATTATAGAATTATCTATAGAATAAAAGGAAATGGCAAAGTTAAAAAACAATGCCATTTTCTTTTATTCTATAGGAATTATAATCAATAAAGTATAATAGTGTAAGTAATTTTATATCATATAGCAAATAAGGTGTAATTAATATGTCCTAAGTATAAATGTAATAATAACTAAAATAGTCATGTGTGCAGGATAAAAAACATAGCCAATATACTTATTAAGCCTAACTCTGCTTGAATTTATCCTTTCAAAACTCAAGATAGGAATTAATGCAAGAGCTCCCCATGCATTAAAATAGTATTTTTGAATTTGCGAGAATCCGTTTTGAAAGCTAAGTTGACTCAATGCAAATTTTATATTGAAGAAATTGTTCCAAAGTATTGTCAATGAATATTGAGAGTTAAATAGGGCAACTCTGTAATAAACATGGAATGAGTATAATAATAAAATGCCCATTATAAGAGCCTTATAATTTTCCTTGAAGATATGAAACAATAAAACTAAAGTTAATGCAAGTAAGCCATATTCCAAAGAAAAACCTTTTACAATGAAGCTTATTACTTCAGGAAGGATGATTATTGCAACAGCCAATATGAGCAAGAATATTCCATATAAAAGGTGCTTATAATTTCTATCCTCAATGAAATTCTTAATCCTTAAGATTCCCATATCATAAACATAAAGCAATCCTATGGCTGTAATAAATGTAAACAGTACATTAAAATGAACAGGATTAAATTTAAGGTCTGGATTAAAAAAGGAATATGGTATTTGCGTTATTAAAGCAAATAAGGAAAGCCTAAAAACATATTTTTTGAGATTAGAGGTCTTAGAGTATCCTAACGCAATTTGATAGGCGAATATAGGAAAAGCCAATCTGCCTATAATTCTGAAAATAACCTCATCTGGAAAATACATATATCCAATATGATCAATAAGCATTGTTACAAATGCCAGGAGCTTTAATATATCATTGCGATGCGTATTTCTCTGTAGAACTTCTTTTTCAATAAGCGATGTTTCAATCATAATGTCCCCCTATAATGTATATTTATTCCAAATAATTATAACACTTATAATCTAAATTAATATCCTAAAATTTACAGATAAGTTGGTAATTTATGTAATTATGTATTAAGATTATAGTGTAAATATTTACATACTAAAAACAAGGGGGATAAAGGTTTGAAAAGCTATATAAAAACAATATTTTTATTAACTGCAATGATACTAGTGATAATTATTTCAACAGGTTGTCAGAAACAAACAGCATATGATACGGTTGAATCCTACGGGGATAAATGGGGAAAAAATGACTATGAAGGTATGTATAAAATGCTTTCAAGTAATGCAAAAGAAAGAATAAGTAAAGATGAATTTATAAGTAGA
This sequence comes from Sporacetigenium mesophilum DSM 16796, assembly GCF_059569055.1. NCBI lineage: Bacteria > Bacillati > Bacillota > Clostridia > Peptostreptococcales > Tepidibacteraceae > Sporacetigenium > Sporacetigenium mesophilum. Next base: position 12,096 of record NZ_JCANUR010000016.1, read on the forward strand.
CACACTAATATATATAACGGAATAGAAGCAGAAAATATAGATATAAGAATTAAAGACGAAGATAAAGATAAGTCTAATATACATTTTTCTATTAATATGGATACATTAGCAGGGAAGTTAGAGATATCAGATTATATTGTAGTTATGAAAAAGGAAAAGCTAGATGGTAATAATCAGTGGACAGTAGATTGGAATGAATCTATGATATTTCCGGGTATGGATAAAGACGATAAGGTTAGCGTAGAACGATTTAACGCTAAACGTGGAGAGATATATGATAGAAATGGGAAAGGATTAGCTATAAATGATACAGTTATTAATATAGGGATACACCCGAATAAGTTTGAACAAAACAAAGAGTCTAGCATATCTCAGATGGCCAAGATATTAGATATTAAAGAATCATATATAGAAGATAAGTTAAGTAAAAATAGTAATCCTGAAAACTTTGTTCCAATAGTCAAAGTATTACCAAGTGAAAAAGATAAAATAGCTCAAGTTATGGAAATACAAGGAGTATTACATACTAAGTCAGAGGGAAGAGTATATCCTGGAGGAGAAGCATTTGGTTCTTTAGTAGGGTATATTAGACCGATAAATGCAGATGAGTTAGAAAAAAGAAAAGGACAAGGCTATAGCTCTACTAGTATGTTGGGAATAATTGGGTTAGAGCAAGAATATGAAAAAAGACTTAAAGAAGATAAGGGTGGAGTAATATATATATCAAAACAAGAAAATGGGAAAGAAATAGAAAAAATTGAAATTGCTAAAAAACAACCTAAAAATGGAGAGGATATAAAGTTATCTATAGATTTTGAAATACAAAAGAAAATATATGATGAAATGAATAAAGACCTAGGGGCTTCTACAGCAATAAATCCTAAAAATGGAGAAATATTAGCTATGGTAAGCTCTCCATCATTCGACTCAAATTTATATACTACATATATACCTGAAAGCCTAAGAAAGGAATGGGAAGATAACTCAAATAAACAATTTGAAAATAGATTTAATAATGTATATTCTCCGGGATCTACCTTTAAGCTTATTACTGCTGCAGTAGGCTTAGAAAAGGGAATTATAAATCCTAATGAATCTGTAGAGATAAATGGAAGTAAGTGGCAACCTAATGCTTCTTGGGGAGATTATAAAGTTACTAGAGTTTCAGATACAAAGAATTCTGTTAATTTAAATGATGCATTTATATATTCTGATAACATATATTTTGCCATGAAAGCCCTTGAAATAGGGAAAGATAATTTTATAAAAGAAGCTAGTAAGTTTGGATTTAATGAAAGATTACCAATAGACTATACTATAGAGAAATCAAAGATAGCTAAAGATAATATTATTAAAGATGATATGTTATTAGCTAATACAGGTTATGGGCAAGGAGAGGTACTTATGAGTCCTCTACATGTAGCTTTAGTATACAGTTCTATTGTAAACGATGGAAATATTATGACACCAATACTAGAAATTAAAGAAGAAAAAAATCATAAGGTATGGAAGAAAAATGTGATTTCAAAAGAAAATGCAAAAGTTTTATTAAATTCTCTTACCGAAGTTATTGAAAATAAATTAGGTACAGGTCACGATGCTAAAATTAATGGAGTACAATTAGCAGGTAAAACGGGGACAGCTGAACTAAAGAAGAGTTTAGATGATAAAGAAGGAAAAGAAAATGGATGGTTTGTTTGTATGGATACAGATAACCCTGAAATAGTAGTGTCTATGATTATAGAAGATGTGAAAAATCGCGGCGGAAGTCATTATGTTGTTTCTAAGGTAAAAAATATAATGGATTACTATTTAAATAAGTAAAGGATTATTGCTTCAGTATAAATAAATAGAGCGTAAAAGGGACTAACTTTATTAAAGTTAGTCCCTTTTTATATCCAAGAATTCAATAGCGTAAATTAAAGGCTCTTAAAGATAAAATCTCCAAAATGAAAGATTTAATATATATAATTCATTTTATTGTATTTTTAAAAAATACAAAAAACATATTGATTATTTATAAAATGTGTAATATTATATGTTTAAGGCGAAATGGACATATTTATATTAAAAAATAATTAAACCAAAAGTGAATTATAAATTAAATATCATGCAAAATATATTTAAATATTTAAAGAATGAATGTATAAACCTTATAAATAACTAACCTAAGGAGGTAAAGAAGTATATGTGTATAATAAATAAAATAAATTCTAAAGAGATAAAAATAGTAGATACAACATTAAGAGATGGCGAACAAACTGCAGGAGTTGTATTTGCAAATCATGAAAAGGTTATGATTGCACAAATGCTAAGTGATCTTGGGATAAACCAATTAGAGGTTGGTATACCGGCTATGGGTGGAGATGAAAAAGAAACTATTAAAGCTATATGTAAAAGAAATTTAAAATCTAGTATTATGGCATGGAACAGAGCGGTAATAAAAGATATAGAGCACTCTATTGATTGTGGTGTAGATGCTGTAGCTATATCAGTATCAGTATCAGATATTCATATAAAGAACAAATTAAAAACATCTAGAGAATGGGTAATAGAAAACATGGTGAAATCTGTCGAGTACGCAAAGAAAAATGGATTATACATATCTGTAAATGGAGAAGACGCATCTAGAGCAGATTTAGATTTTTTAACGCAATTTATAGAAGCAGCAAAAGGTGCAGGGGCAGATAGATTTAGATACTGTGATACAGTAGGTGTAATGGAGCCATTTACTATTAGAAAAAATATAGAAAAATTATATGAAAGAACTAAATTTGATATAGAAATGCATACTCACAATGATTTTGGAATGGCAACTGCTAATGCTTTAGCGGGGGTAGCCGGTGGTGCAAACTATATAGGTGTTACAGTAAATGGATTAGGTGAAAGAGCAGGGAATGCAGCGTTAGAAGAGGTATTAATGTCTCTTAAACATGTTTATGGATATGGCATAAATATAGACACTAGAAAGTTTAAAGAATTATCTGAGTACGTTTCACGAGCATCAGGAAGAGAACTTCCTGCATGGAAGGCGATAGTTGGAAGTAACATGTTTAGACATGAGTCAGGTATACATGCAGACGGAGCTTTAAAGAATCCTAAAAACTACGAAGCCTTTGATCCAAGTGAAGTAGGGCTTGAAAGACAAATTGTAATAGGAAAGCACTCAGGAAAGGCAGCTATAGTAAATAAGTTTCTAGAATATGATATTGAACTTTCCGATATTATGGCAAGTGAATTGTTAGAAAAGATTAGATCTTTTTCTATAGGAATGAAGAGAAGTCTATTTGATAAAGAGATAGTTCAAATATATCATGATTTGGTAAATTATAAAAATTTGAACAGGGGGTAAGAACATTGACAGAAAACTTGGTTTATAAAATTTTAAAAAAACATTTAGTAGAAGGAAATCTTAACTCAGAGAATTCAGTAGGTATAAAAATAGACCAAACACTAACACAAGATTCAACAGGAACTATGGCTTATCTTCAATTAGAAGCTATGGGTATAGATAAAGTAAAAACAAAAAGAAGCGTAGCCTTTGTAGACCATAATATGCTCCAACAAGGATTTGAAAATGCCGATGATCATAAATATATACAAACAGTAGCTGACAAACATGGAGTATATTTCTCAAGGCCTGGAAACGGGATTTGCCATCAAGTGTTTTTAGAAAGATTTTCAACTCCTGGGGATACACTTTTAGGATCAGATAGTCATACTCCAACTGCCGGAGGAGTAGGAATGATTGCAATTGGAGCAGGAGGACTTGATGTTGCATTAGCAATGGCTGGAGGTACATACTATATAAACACGCCTAAGATTTGTAAAGTAAATTTAATAGGAAGGCTAAATAATATGGTATCTTCTAAGGACATCATATTAGAGGTACTTAGAAAAGTAAGTGTTAAAGGTGGAGTAGGAAAAATATTTGAATACTGTGGAGAAAGTTTAAAATATTTATCAGTACCTCAAAGAGCGACAATAACAAATATGGGAGCAGAATTAGGAGCTACAACCTCAATATTCCCAAGTGATGAAAGAACACTAGAATTTTTCAAGGCTCAAGGAAGAGAAAATGAATGGATAGAACTAAAGGCAGATGAAGATGCAACTTACGATGAAGAAATTACTATAGATTTATCAAAGTTAAAACCATTAGCAGCTATACCTCATAGTCCTGATAATGTAGATGATATTGAAAATATTGGAGAAATTAAGATAGATCAAGTAGCAATAGGAAGTTGCACAAATTCTTCATATGAAGACTTAATGAAGGTAGCTCAAATATTAAAAGGGCATAAGGTTCATAACGATGTAAGTTTAGTTATAGCTCCAGGTTCAAGACAAGTTATGGAGATGCTAGCTAGAAATGGAGCTTTGGCAGATATAATAAGTTCAGGAGCTAGAATTTTAGAAAATTCATGTGGTCCATGTATAGGAATGGGTCAATCTCCTGGAACTAACTCGGTTTCACTGAGAACATTTAACAGAAACTTCTATGGTAGAAGTGGAACATTATCAGCAGATGTATATTTAGTAAGTCCTGAAACAGCAGCAGTAAGTGCCATATATGGAAAGCTAACAGACCCAAGCAAATTCGATGTGAAATTTGAAAATTTAACAGTAGATAAATTTTTAATAGATGATAGTATGATTATAAAACCTTCAACTAATGGAAAAAATGTAGAAGTTGTTAGAGGGCCAAATATAAAGCCATTCCCTGTAAATAAAGAATTAGAAGAAGAATTAGAAGGGAACATTATATTAAAAGTAGAGGACAACATTACAACAGACCATATAATGCCATCAGATTCAAAATTACTTCCATTTAGAAGCAATATACCTCATCTTTCAAATTATTGCTTCAATACTATAGATACAGAATTCCCGAAGAGAGCAAAGGATAATGCTGGAGGATTTATAGTTGGAGGAGACAATTACGGTCAAGGTTCAAGTAGAGAACATGCAGCCTTAGCACCTCTTTATCTTGGTGTTAAAGGAGTAATAGTAAAAAGTTTTGCAAGAATTCATAAAGCAAATTTAATAAATAGCGGAATAATTCCTATGGAATTTTGTGATGACAAAGATTATGAAAACTTAGCTCTTTTAGATAAATTACAAATAGCAGATATATTAAATAAGTTAGATTCTAATGAAGTAGAAGTAAGAAATATGACTAAAGGAAATTCATTTAAAGTTAAATTAGATTTATCATCGAAAGAAGTAGAAGTACTGAAAGCCGGAGGGAAGTTAAACTATACAAAGATAAAAGCAGAGTAACTAAAAGACTGGAGGATTGGAGTATGTATAAAATAACGCTCATACCAGGAGACGGAATAGGTCCAGAAGTATCAAAGGCTATGAAAAGAGTAGTGGAAGCTACTGGAGTTAATATAGAATGGGAAGAAATAAATGCAGGGGAAGGCGTTATGGAGGAGTATGGGACTCCACTTCCACAACATGTAATAGATATTATAAAAAAGAATAAAGTTGCAATAAAAGGACCAGTAACTACCCCTGTTGGCAAGGGTTTTAGAAGTGTAAATGTAACACTTAGACAAGAATTAGATTTATATGTAAATTTAAGACCTGTTAAAAGTTTTAAAGGTATAAAGAGTAGATATGAAAATGTAGATTTAGTAATAGTTAGAGAAAATACAGAAGACCTATATGCAGGAATAGAGCACAAACTTGGTGACTATGGAGCTGAAAGCATAAAAATAATAACAAAAGGAGCAAGTGAAAGAATAGTAGATTTTGCTTGTAAATATGTAAAAGATAACAAAAGAGACAAATTAACAGCAGTACATAAGGCAAATATAATGAAGTTATCAGATGGATTATTTTTAAGTGTATTTAGAGATATAGCATCAAAATACGATATAGAATCTGATGATTTAATAGTAGATGCAGCTGCTATGAACCTTGTATTAAATCCAGAAAAATATGATGTTATGGTAATGCCAAATCTTTATGGTGATATACTATCTGATTTGTGTGCAGGACTTGTTGGAGGACTTGGTATAATACCTGGAGCAAATATAGGCAAAGAATATGCTATATTTGAGGCAGTTCATGGGAGTGCTCCTCAAATAGCAGGTCAAAATAAGGCTAATCCAACTGCTCTTATTCAGTCTGCAGTTATGATGCTTAGATATATAGGTGAATATGACAATGCAAAAAGAATTGAGGATGCTTTATCAGAGGTGTTTTTAAGAGGTGAAAAGATTACCGTAGATCTTGGGGGTAGTGCTAGTACTGACGAATTTGCTGATGAGATTTGCAAGTATATTTAAAATATAAATATTATATAAAAAGAGTTGCCTTAAATGAATCTAGTCATATTAAGGCAACTCTTTATTTTAAAGCAGTTTTTCTATATGTACTATAATATCTTTAGGTTCTGAAGTAGGCTCAAATCTATCTACTACATTTCCGTTTCTATCTACTAAAAACTTAGTAAAGTTCCATTTTACTGAATTTCCTTCTAAAATATCGGGGAAGTTTTTTTCCAAAATATCAGTTAAAGGTTGTCCAATTGGGTGATTTAAGTCAAAACCTTTAAAAGGAACAGATTCACTTAAATATTTAAATAGTGGATGAGCATTATCTCCTCTTACATCTGTCTTTTCAAATAATGGGAATGTAACTCCATAGTTAAGTGAACAGAAATTCTTTACTTCGCTATTCTCGCCAGGTTCTTGTTCAGCAAATTGATTGCTTGGAAAACCTAATATCTCAAGTCCTTGTGATTTATATTTTTTGTATATTTCTTCAAGTCCTTCATATTGAGGAGTAAATCCACATTTACTTGCAGTATTAACTATAAGTAATACCTTGCCTTTGTATTGTTCAAAAGTTATTTCATCTCCATCTATTGTTTTTGCTTTAAAATCGTAAATTGACATAACAATACCTCCATTTATTTTATTTTTACGAAGGGAATAATAATAAACCCTAGATATTAATAATTTACCCAGATAAATACATATTAAACTATTGATATAAAATAAATTAAAGGTAAAATAGTATAGGGCGATAACTTATATAAGTAATAAAATATAAAAAGGGGAATGATTAAATGAATTATATAGTGTATTTAATTAATGGGGAAAAGATAGCTACATTTACTAGTGACTGGAAATTTAAAGAGAAGGAACAAATATTTATTCATTTAAAAGATGGTAAGAAGAACTTTGTAATAAAACATATTACACATGATTTAGGGCTAAATAATGAACATGTTATTAGATTATATGGACATGAAAAGAAAGTATATTAAGAAATTTTAAGGTATAGTTTTAATGGAATATAGTGTTTTTTAGTAATGTTTGATAATATATAACTAACTGCATTTAATATAACATTAAAAAAGAGGTGCTATATGAGAGATATTTACAAAATACATTATAATTCGCCTTTAGGACTAATACAAATAACGGCATTAAAGGATAAAATATTATCGTTAGATTTTGTTGAAGATAAAGATTATATAAATGAAGATGTTCCTAATATACTTAAAGAAGCATATAAGCAGCTAGATGAATACTTTAAAGGAATTAGGAAAAATTTTGATTTAGATTTATTTTTTGGTGGAACAGAATTTCAAAATAAAGTTTGGAATGAACTATGCAATATACCTTATGGTGAAACAGCAACATACAAAGATATGGCTATAAGAATAGGAAATGAAAAAGCTTGTAGGGCAGTAGGGAATGCTAATAATAAGAATAATATAGGTATAATTATACCTTGTCATAGAGTTATAGGCAGCAATGGAAAGTTAGTAGGCTATGAAGGCGGGTTATGGAGAAAAGAATGGTTGTTAGAACATGAAAAAAGACATAGATAATTTATCTATGTCTTTTTTGCTAAAATGCCCAGTTACCATCTTTAAATATATCTATACTTGCTCCATCATAAGTTTCCCCTATTATATTCATATCAGAAGAACCTACCATGAAGTCTACGTGAGTCAAACTATCGTTAACTCCACTAGCTTCCTTTTCTTCTTTACTCATATTAACTCCATTTTCTATACATCCAAGGTAAGCAGAACCTATAGCTAGGTGACAAGATGCATTTTCATCATAAAGAGTATTATAGAAAACTATATTAGTATCTGAAATAGGAGATTTAAATGGGACTAAAGCTACTTCTCCTAAATAATGAGAACCTTCATCTGTATCTATTAAATTTGCCAAAGTTTCATATCCCTTTTCGGCAGTAAATTCAACTATCTTTCCATCTTTAAAGGTTAGAGTAAAGTTATCTATAGTATTTCCACCGTATATAAGAGGTTTAGTACTTGAAACTATACCATTAACACCAAATTTTGAAGGCATAGAGAATATTTCTTCAGTGGGTATATTTGCAATGAAATCTATACCATTAGGGTCTTGAGAAGCTCCACCGCTCCATATATGATCTTTAGGTAACTCTATAGTTAAATCTGTTTTAGGTGATTTAAAATATAATTTTTTAAATTTCTTTTCATTTAAGAAATTCATTCTATTTTTCAAATCATCGGTATGTTTTTTCCATGATTCTACAGGGTCTTCTTGATCTACTCTTGTTACTTTAAATATAGCATCCCATAATTTTTGAGTTCTTTCTTCCTCAGAAAACCCAGGAAAAATTTTAGCTGACCATTCTTTAGTTGGAACAGAAACTATACTCCATCTACACTTATCAGCTGATACATATTCTCTCCATTTTTTTCTTGCTATACCAGAAGATTTTTGAGCATTAGCTACTCTTTTAGGGTCTACATCTTTTAATAAATCTGGATTTTGAGCATATATACTTAAAAATGCTGCACCTTCTTCAGCCATATCTTCATATCCTTTAGCTAGCCACATAGGATATTCATTAAAGACCTCATCAGGAGCATTTAAATATTTTATTAAGGTGCATTCTTCGTCTGACCATTCTATATGTACATTTTTTGCCCCACATTCATATGCTTTTTTTGCTATCTTTCTAACGAAAGGTGCAGTTTCTATAGGTGCATTTATAACAAGTGTTTGCATTGGTTGAATATTTACGCCAATTTTTACTGCAAGTTCGGCATATTTCTCTAAATTTTTCTCTAAAACCATTTACATACCTCCTTAAATATTATTAAAAATAATATAACATTAATTAAATTTAATGTCATAAAAAATATACATTTTTTGGAATATAATTATGTATTTAATATTGTTTTATAAAATAAAAAGGTAGCTAAAAAGCTACCTTAATGCCATGTATTATAATAGATTACTTACCAGAGCCTATACCTTGTTCTTTAAGTTTTTTAAGCATATCTTCAGTCATCTTGTCTAAATCATACTCATATTTAAAGCCCCATTCGTTTATAGCAGCAGATGGGTCTATTGAGTTAGGCCATGAGTCAGCTATAGTTTGTCTTACAGGGTCTACATTGTATCTCATTTCAAATTCAGGCATAAATTTCTTTATTGATGCTGCTATTTCATCAGGCTCAAAACTCATCGCAGTTATATTAAATGCATTTCTGTGTATTAGTTTTTTAGGATCAGCTTCCATTAAATCTACTATAGCTTGTAGTGCATCAGGCATATACATCATGTCCATTTTTGTGCCTTGAGCTATGAAAGATTCATAACTTTTATTTTTAAGTGCTTCATAGTATATATCTACTGCATAGTCAGTTGTACCACCACCAGGAGGTGTTACATAAGATATAAGACCTGGGAATCTAACCCCTCTTGTATCTAAACCAAATTTATTAAAGTAGTAATCACATAATAATTCTCCAGCAACTTTAGTTACACCATACATAGTATTAGGTCTTTGTATAGTATCTTGAGGAGTAAGATCCTTTGGAGAGTTAGGACCAAATGCAGCTATAGAACTTGGTGTAAAGAATTGAGCGTTAATTTCTTTAGCAACTTCTAATGCATTTACAAGTCCCCCCATATTTAACTGCCAAGCAAATAAAGGATTTCTTTCACCTACAGCTGATAGCAATGATGCTAGATGAATAATAGAATCTACGTTATATTTTTTAGCTAAACTTCCCATTCTATCCATATCTTGAACATCTAGTATTTCAAAAGGTCCACTATCTGCAACTATATTATTTTCTAATTTTCTTATATCTGTAGCTATAACATTATCATTACCGTATTCTTTTCTTAATTTCATTGTTAATTCAGAGCCGATTTGGCCAAGAGATCCGGTTACAAGTATTTTTTTCATGATAATATCCTCCTAAGTTTAATATTATTTTATAATGTCTAATTCTTTGCCAACCTTTTCATAAATAGATAATGCTTTATCTAACATTTCTTTAGTGTGCGCTGCTGTCGGCATATTTCTAACTCTACCAGTTCCTTGAGGAACAGTAGGAAATACTATTGCCTTAGCATAAACGCCTTCTTCATATAATCTCTTACTAAACAATTGAGTTTTAGATTCATCACCTATTATACAAGGAGTTATAGGTGTTTCACTGTTTCCTATATTAAATCCTAATTTTTTAAGACCTTCTTTTAGGTAGTTACCATTTTCCCAAACTTTTTTTACTAATTCATCACTTTCAATTAGAATATTTATAGCCTCTGTGGCAGCTGCAGCAGCTCCTGGAGTCAATGAAGTAGAGAATAAGAATGGTCTACCTCTAACTTTTAACCAATCGATAAGCTTTTGAGAACCTGCTACATATCCACCCACAGCTCCTATAGCTTTAGATAAAGTTCCTATTTGAAAATCTATTTTATCTGATAATCCAAAATGTTTAGCTGTACCAGCACCTTTTCCTGTTACTCCTGATCCATGAGCATCATCTACATATGTAATTAGATTAAATTCTTCAGCTATTTCAACGATTTCAGGAAGCTTAGCTATGTCTCCATCCATTGAAAATACACCGTCTGTTATTATCATTACCTTTTTATATTGTCCACTTTCTACTGCTTCTTTAGCTTTAGCTCTTAAGTCATCCATGTCTGAATGTTTATATCTTATTACCTTTGCTCTAGACAATCTAGAACCATCTATTATAGAAGCGTGATTTAATTCATCAGATAATATTGCGTCATTTTTATCCATAACAGCTTGAATAGCCCCCATATTACAGTTAAATCCGGATTGGAAAGCGATAGCTGCTTCAGTACCTTTAAACTCAGCTATTTTCTTTTCTAAAATATCATGTATATCTAGTGTTCCATTTATTGTTCTAACAGCGCCAGCACCAGCACCATATTTTTGAGTAGCTTCGATAGTAGCCTTTTTCAATCTATCATCACTAGCTAAACCTAGATAGTTGTTTGAAGATAGATTTATAAGTTCCTTATCATTTATATGTATTGTAGGTCCATTAGGTCCCTGTAAAGGCTCTATTGTATTGTAAAGACCCTTGTCTCTTAAGTCATTTAAATTTTCATCTAAAAATAACTCTAAGGCATTATGTTTAGAATTTGAATTATTAGCCATTGTAATCACTCCTTTTAGAATTAATTATCTATTATAGAATTACCCACATTAATAAATAATAAACATTTTTCAAAATTTATTTAATTTTTTGTCAAAATATAGGGCATCTAAAAATAAGGCAGCTAAAATGCTACCTTATTTAAGTTATTCAGCGAAGCTAACTTCTGAATTTATGCCTTTTTCTTTTAGTTTTTGCAACATGTCTTCTGTCATCTTGGCTAAATCATAACTAACTTTAAATCCCCATTCAACCATAGCGCAAGTCGGATCTATTGAATTAGGCCAAGAATCGGCTATAGATTGTCTAATAGGATCTACATTATATGTTATCTCAAAATCTGGTATATGTTTTTTTATTTCATCTGATATATCTTTAGGCGTAAAATTCATAGCGGTGATATTAAATGCATTTCTATGTACTAGCTTACTAGGGTCATACTCCATTAAGTCTATTATAGATTGTAGGGCATCAGGCATATACATCATATCCATCTTTGTATCTGGAGCTATATAACATTCATAATTTTTGTTTTTAAGTGCCTCATAGTATATATCTACTGCATAATCAGTTGTTCCACCACCAGGAGGTGTCATATAAGATATAAGGCCTGGAAATCTAACTCCTCTTGCATCTACACCAAACTTACTAAAATAATAATCGCACAATAGCTCTCCAGCAACTTTAGTTATACCATACATGGTATTAGGTCTTTGTATAGAATCTTGAGGGGTATAATCTTTAGGAGAATTAGTGCCAAATGCAGCTATAGAACTTGGAGTAAAGAATTTACAGTTAAGTTCCCTAGATACTTCAAGAGCATTAACAAGTCCACCCATATTTAAATCCCAAGTATGAAGAGGTTTTTGTTCACCTACAGCTGACAATAAAGATGCTAGATGTATAATAGTATCTACTTTATATTTATTAGCTATATTGCCCATTGACTTAATATCTGCAACATCTAATATTTCAAAAGGTCCACTGTTTACAATAGCATTATCCTCATGCATTCTTATGTTTGTAGCTATAACATTATCTTTACCATATTCATTTCTTAATTTTATTGTTAACTCAGATCCAATTTGACCAAGTGCACCAGTTATAAGTATTTTCTTCATATTACTAATCCCCCCGCTAAAATAAAAATAAGTCCTTTAGGTATATTGTAAGTTTCCTAAACGATAATTGTAAATAATAATCGTAGTCGAAAATCTTCTATATTTATACAAATAAGTTAATAAAAATTTATAAGAATACATACTATAAGGACAGGATACAAACTATGATATTAATTTTAATTAATGAGTATTGACAATTAGGTTTAGAAATATTAATATTAAAGCTAATTTGAAAAATTCTAGACATAAAGGGGGTTAAGATAAGATGCTTATAGACCAAAATAAAACTCCGTTATTCGATGCATTAAAATCTTATCATGAGAGAAATGTTATACCTTTTGATGTGCCAGGGCACAAACACGGAAGTGGATTAAAAGAGTTTGGAAACTATGTAGGAAATACTGTTTTAGAAATAGATGTTAACTCTATGAAATGTTTAGATAACCTTAGTAACCCTATAAGTGTTATAAAGGAAGCAGAAACTTTAATGGCCAACGCATATGGGGCTGACCATGCATTCTTTTTAGTAAACGGGACTTCATCAGGGGTTCAGGCTATGATAATGGCTATGTGCAAGCCTGGTGATAAAATAATAATACCTAGAAATGTTCATAAATCAGCTATAAATGCCATTATACTTTGTGGTGCGATACCTGTTTATGTTCAACCAGAAGTAGATTACAACTTAGGAATAAGTATGGGAGTTTCAGTTGAAAAAATAGAAAAAGCTATAGCAGAAAACTCAGATGCAAAAGCTGTATTTCTTATAAATCCCACTTACTATGGAGCAACTTCTGACCTGAAAAAGATAATAAAAAGAGCTCATAATCATGGGTTAGCTGTACTAGTAGATGAAGCACATGGTGCGCACTTTGGTTTCCATAAGGAAATACCTAGAGGGGCTATGAGTCTTGGAGCGGATATGGCAGCTGTCAGTGTACACAAAACAGGTGGGTCATTAACTCAAAGCTCAGTTCTTTTATTAAATGAAGGTCTTGTAGACAAAACTCATGTTAGAACTACATTAAATTTAACACAGACAACAAGCGCATCTTATCTTCTTATGTCTAGTTTGGACGTGGCTAGAAAAGCCCTTGCAACAGAGGGAGATAAGATTATAGATAGAGTTTTAAATTTATCAAGAAAAGCTAGGGAAGAAATAAATAAAATAGATGGATTATATGCTTTTGGAAAAGAGTTAATAGGAAATCCTGGTGTATATGATTTTGACGAAACAAAATTAAGTGTTTGCGTAAAAGGTTTAGGCCTTACAGGATTTAAAGTATATGATATATTAAGGGATGAATATAACATACAATTAGAACTAGGAGATGTATGTAATATATTAGCAATAATAAGTGTCGGAGATACTGAGGAAAGTATAATTGAATTAATTAAGGCTCTACAAGATATAGCTATTAAATATAAGACTAAACCTATAGAATTTGAAAATATAGCTTTAGAGAATCCTGAAATAGTAGTAAGCCCAAGAGATGCCTTTTATACAAGGAAAAAGGTAATAAAACTTGATGACGCAGAAGGACAAATAAGTGGAGAGTCAATAATGGCTTATCCTCCAGGAATACCAATAGTAACCCCAGGAGAAAGAATAAATAAAGAAATAATAAACTATATAAAATTCTTAAAAACACAACATAGTATGTTGTCAGATACAGAAGATCCAGATGTTGAAACTATAAAAGTATTAGGGATGTAGGCATAAAGGAATAAAGTTATATAACTTTATTCCTTTATTTTTGGAAAAACCCTTGACAAATTTTCAAAAAACATTATATTTAATATGTAGAAACTTTTAGTTTACCAAAATGAAACACATTAAATAACTATTAGTTTACTAAAATGAAACAAAATAAATTTCAAATAAAAGCCTTTGTTTAAAAACATTATAGGGCTTATTATTTTGTTTAATAACTCAAAAGTGGAAAATAATACAATAGTTAATTTTATAATATTTCAGATAATAAAGATAATAAGACATATTATGTAACAAATAAATTTTATATAAATGTAAAGGAGATTATAAAAATGAAAATAGAACAATTAGGAAGACATATATTAGTTGAGTTTTATAACTGTGATAAAGATATATTAAACAATCATACATTAGTAGAAAAGTATATGGTAGAAGCAGCTGAAGCATCTAAAGCTACAGTTGTTGAAAGTGTATTTCACATGTTTAATCCATGGGGAGTAAGTGGAGCTGTTATAATACAAGAATCTCACTTAACGATACACACTTGGCCAGAATATGGATATGCTTCAGTAGATTTATTTACTTGTGGAGATACAGTAAATCCATGGGATGCTTTTGATTATCTAGAAAGAACACTAAAAGCTGAGAGAAGTGAAACTACAGAAGTTGCTAGAGGTATAGTTGATAAAGTTAAGAGATTTTCTGGGGTACAAGAAGATGTAGTTGTATGCCATAAACCAATAATAAACGAGTAATAATAAATAATATATAAAAAAATAACCAATAATATATACAGTAATTATAAACCAATGTATAAACTAATGAACGGAGGAATTTTTGATGGAATTATGGTACACAGAAGAGTGGACAGAAAATGTTAGATTTTCTTCAAAGGTTAAAGAAACTTTATTTTCTGGACAAAGTGACTTTCAAAAAGTAGATGTAATAGATACAGTAGAATTCGGAAAAATGCTTACGTTAGATGGGCTTGTTATGGTTAATGAAAAAGATGAATTTGTATATCACGATATGATTTCTCATATAGCTATGGCAACTAACCCACAAATAAAGAATGTATTAGTTATAGGTGGCGGCGATGGCGGTACTGTAAGAGAAATAACTAGATATTCTACAGTAGAAAAAATAGATATGGTAGAAATAGATGAAATGGTTGTTAGAGTATCTCAAAAGTATCTACCTATAACAGCTGAAAAATTAGAAGACCCAAGAGTTAATTTATACTTTGAAGATGGTATAGAATTTGTCAAGGGAAAAGAAAATATGTACGACCTAATATTAGTAGACTCAACTGATCCAATAGGACCTGGAGAAGGACTATTTACAACAGAATTCTATACAAATTGTTTTAAGGCATTAACAGAAAACGGAATACTAGTTAACCAAAACGAAAGTCCTTATTTTGCTCATAATGCTAGAGAAATGAGAAGAGCTCATAATAAAATAAAAAATATATTCCCTATATCAAAAGTATATCAATGCCATATACCAACTTATCCATCAGGGCATTGGTTATTTGGATTTGCATCTAAGAAACTAGATCCTATAAAAGATTTAGATGCTAGCAAGTGGAATTCATTAGGAATAAAAACTAAGTACTACAATACAGATTTACACGTAGGATGTTTTGCATTACCAAGCTATGTTAGGGAGATGCTAGAAAATGAAGCTGAATAAAAACGTATCTACTTTTATAGGTTTTGATAATGAATATAATGAATCTGAGATAGTAGTATTTGGAGCACCATTTGATGGAACAACATCATTTAGACCAGGAACTAGATTTGCTCCAAACATAATGAGAAATGAATCATATGGACTTGAAACTTACAGCCCATATTTAGATAAAGATTTAGAAGACATAAATGTATTTGATGCAGGTGATTTAGACTTTCCATTTGGAAATCCTCAAAAGGTTCTAGATGAGATATATGGTTTCACTAAGAATATAGTAGAAGATGGTAAAAAGCCTGTTATGATAGGAGGAGAACACTTAGTTTCATATTCTCCGATAAAAGCAATATATGAAAAATATCCAGACTTACACATAATACATTTTGATGCTCATACAGATTTAAGAGAAAACTATATGGGAGAAAAATTATCTCATGCAGCAGTAATAAAAATGGCTTGGGATCTTTTAGGAGATGGAAAGATATATCAATTTGGAATAAGATCTGGAGAAAAAGTAGAGTTTGAATGGGCAAAACAACATACTAAACTTACAAAGTTTTCTTGTGAAGGCTTAAAGGAAGCCGCTAAAGAACTAAAAGATAAACCAGTATATATAACTATAGATTTAGATATTTTAGATCCATCTATATTCCCGGGGACAGGAACAATAGAACCTGGAGGAATAACATTCAAAGAAATGATGGATGCTATAAATGATATAAAAGACTTAAATATAGTCGGGGCAGATGTAGTAGAACTATCCCCTCATTATGATCCAAGCGGGACTTCAACTGCTGTAGCGTGTAAAGTGCTTAGGGAGTTAGTCTTAGCTATAGATAAGTAAAAAACGGGATAATAATCCCGTTTTTTTAATGAAGATTTTTAATAAAATCAATTATAACTTGGTTAAGGGGGCTAAGTATGGATATATATGATGCAATTTTTTATAGAAGATCTATAAAAAAATACTCTAATAAAAGAATAAGTAAGGATTTAATGCAAGTGATAAAGGACATAACAGATAGTTTAGATAGCTTAGATAAAGATATAGATATACAAGCTCATATAATAGAGAGAGAAGATAAGATAAAAAGGAATAAAACATTTAGATTAAATGCCCCATATTATATACTTCTAACTTCAGAACAAAAAGAAGGATACTTGCAAAATACAGGATATACATTACAAAAGGTGTTATTAGAGTTAGTAACATTGGGATTAGGAACATGTTGGATAGGCTCGTCTTTTAATAAAAAAGATATAGCAGATAATATAGATATTAAAGAAGGACATATACCTGTTATTATGATGGCTTTTGGATATGCAGATAAAAATGAAAAATTATTTAGAAAAGATATAGAAGAATTTAAAAGAAGAAGTATAAAAGATATATGCAAGAAGGTTGATAGTAATTGGAATGATATATTAGAATCTGCTAGATTAGCTCCATCTTTTAAAAACTCACAACCGTGGTTTTTTTATCAAGGAAATGGATGTATAAATTTATATAGAAAAATAGGAATGCATAAAGGTAAATTAGAGTATATGAATAAAATCGATATAGGAATAGTATTAAGACATATTCATATATCAGGAGAGCATTATGGAAGAGAAATATATACAAAGAAACTTGGCTTAAAAGATAAATTAGCTAAATCCTATGAAATAAGTATAATACCTAAAACTTAATAGCTAAATGTTTCACGTATAACCTAAAAAATAAATTAATTTAAAACATTAGTGAATAAAGTGAATATAATAATTATATAATTTACTATGAATTATTGATATATATATTGGTAAATATAATAAAAGGAAATCTCTTTTTAGGAGGTTTGAATAAATGGACAACAAGTTAAAACAATTAAGTAATGGATTTAAATTATATTTATTAATATCTCTTATAGGTTATACTGCATTATCTCTCATAGTACTAACTTATATATATGTAATTCCTCTAGATTTTGACTCTATAAAAACTAATATATTCTTGACCTTAGGAGTAGTATCAGTACTAGGAATGACATCAGTAATAGGTATACTGTACTTTAGAAAATGGGGAGTATATTGGTTTATATTAGCACTTCTAATAACTAGTGCTATATCATTTATAGTAAAAGAGTTTCCTCAGATACTATTATATATTACACTAGTTGGAATACTTATGAGAAATATAAAACCTATATGGAGCGAATTTAAGTAAGCCCTATTATTATGGGGCTTATTTTTTTAGACATATAAAAACCTTATATACATATCATTCATTTAAGTATGTATATAAGGTATGTAAATTTATTTGCTATTTAAATTCATTTAATCTTTCTTTTCTATGTTCTTGCTTTTTTTCTAATCTTTGTAAATCTTTATTGTTTATATGGTCTTTATTGTTTTGTAAATATCCTTGTGCATATTCATATCTTTTTTGAACACTTTCATATTCACTTGGAGCAGTATTGTGTTCTCCATATGCAATTAAATTTTTAAGATTTTCTATTTCTGACTCTCTATTGTGTTGTACTTCTTTAGCTCTTTGCAAAGACTCTGGAGAACTTATATTAGAATACTGCTCTAAATGTCTTTCAGTTCTAGTATGTTTATCAACTAAATTAACTAAGTGAGCTACTCTCCTGGAGTTTTCGTTTTGAGTAAATGAGTTTTTATTGTTCATAAGAAAATCCTCCTTTTATATTAGTAAGTCTTAACTTAGACTCAATAATATTATTGCACTTAAAGAGGATATGAATTCTTTATAATCTTTACCAACTAATATAGTACTGAAATATATTAGTTGGCAAAGATTATCCTTGGTCTGGTGTTGGCGGAGTATAAACTCTTTGAGCTAATTCTTGATCTAGCATCAACAAACCAGCAGGATTATTATTTAATAATCTTAACTTTTTAACAATTTTATCCATGCTTTCTTCTTCTTCTGCTTGTTCATTTACAAACCATTGTAAAAAGGCTGATGTAGTGTGGTCTCTTTCGTCTATAGCTATATCTAATATTTCGTGAATAGATTTAGTTATGAATTTTTCGTGGCCTAGAGCTAGTTCAAATATCTCAAGGGGACTTGAAAATTCAGACTGTGGCTTTTCTAAAGCTTCAAGAACTACTTTTCCTCCAGCTCTACCTATATAATTAAATATCTTATATGCATGGTCTCTTTCTTCTCTTGCTTGAGCATTAAAGAAATTTGCAAAACCATCTAGATTATTATCTAAGAAATATGCTTCCATAGATATGTAAAAATATTCAGAAAAAAATTCTTTTTGAACTTGGTCATTTAAAGCACTTATCATTTTTTCACTTGCCATAAAAAACACCTCCATATAATATTAAATACCATAAGAATACTTAATCATATCCTATATATTATATTATTAAGTATCGATAATAATTTATTACCTATAAATTATTAAATTTAAACATATCAAATTAAAACTAATAGAATATAAAATAAAAAACTAATAAAACTATATAGTAAATATAAAAAGCAATATGATATAATACTTAAATTGATGTTATTACATAGGAGGTAAGAAATGTTATTATTAGCGGACAAATGGAAGCAATATGAACTTATAGATACAGGAGATGGAGAAAAGTTAGAACGTTGGGGTGATTATGTATTAAGAAGACCAGACCCTCAAATAGCATGGCCTTTGGAAGAAGAATGGAATTTATGGAAAAATCCACATGGACATTACCATAGAAGTAGTAAAGGCGGAGGAGAATGGGAACACAAAAAGAAATATCCTCAGCAATGGACTATAGATTATAATGAATTAAAGTTCCATATAAAGCCTACTGGTTTTAAGCATACTGGATTATTTCCAGAACAAGCAGCTAACTGGGATTGGATGATAGAAAAAATAAAAAAGTCAGGTAGACCGATAAAAGTGTTAAATTTATTTGCATATACTGGTGGAGCTACTGTAGCTTGTGCCTATGCAGGTGCAGAAGAAGTGTGCCATGTGGATGCATCTAAAGGTATGGTAAATTGGGCCAAAGAAAATATAGAATTATCAGAACTTCAAGATAAAAAAGTTCGTTTTATTGTAGATGATGTATTTAAGTTTGTACAAAGAGAAATTAGAAGAGGAAAGAAGTATGATGCTATAATAATGGATCCTCCTTCTTATGGGAGAGGACCTAAAGGTGAAATATGGCAAATAGAAGAAAAGCTTCATGAGTTTATTGAACTATGTATGAATATTTTATCAGATGACCCGTTATTTTTCTTGATAAATTCATATACAACAGGTTTTTCACCTATAGTTTTAGAAAATTTATTAACTATGTCTGTAGGTAAAAGGTATACTCACGGGAAAGTATACGGTGGAGAACTAGGCATACCTATAAGCAAATCGAATATGGTGCTTCCTTGTGGTATATTTGGGAGATGGGAGTCTAAATAATGGTACATATTATATATGAAGACAACCATTTGCTAGTTGTTCAAAAACCTGTCAATGTACTATCTCAAGAGGATGAAACTAATGATAAAGATATGCTCACTATATTAAAGGAATATATAAAGGAAAAATATAATAAACCTGGAAATGTGTATCTAGGCCTTGTTCATAGACTAGATAGACCTGTTGGTGGAGTGATGATATTCGCCAAAACTTCTAAGGCAGCATCTAGATTATCTGAGCAGGTGAGAAATAAGACCTTTAAAAAAACTTATTTCGCAGTAATACACGGGAATATGAATAAAAAGGATACTTTAAAAGACTATTTATATAAAGATAGTAAAACTAACATAGTTACTGTAGTTAAAAAGGGATATCCAAATTCCAAGGATGCAGAATTGGATTATGAAATACTTGAATCAGAAGATAATTTAAGTTTAGTAAAAATCAATTTGAAAACAGGAAGATCTCATCAAATAAGGGTACAGTTTGCAAGTAGAGGACATGCTTTATATGGAGATCAGAAATATGGGAAAAATGTGAATAAGGTAGGGCAACAAATAGCTCTATGGTCTAATTCTATAGAAATAGTACATCCTATAACCAAAGAAAAACAAATATTCAAGTCAATTCCACCAGATGAATATCCTTGGAATTTATTTAACATAAAATAAAGGCTAAAATTTTTAGCCTTTATTTTTTCTATAGGTCTCTGCTATTTTTAGTCCTGAATTTATATCTTTTTTATTTATAGATTCAATATATTTAATTATATCCCCAACATAAGGTATATTCTCTCCAAAATACTGAACTTCTAATTCTTCTCTAGCTTTATTGATAGAGCAAGACCCCTCTGAACACTTACCACAGCCTTTACATTGAGCAAGGACTTGTCCAAGTTTTTCTTGATAATGTTTATCCCTTGATATTACATTATATCTAAGAACTAATAATACTAACAATGCTATAATACCTAAATAAGCGACTATATTAATAGGATTTATAGCATAACCATATCCAGATGACCTTAAAGAATTATATAAGCCTAAGCTACCGAAAAATATAAATATTACAGATGCTAACATTTTCATAGTAGCCTCAGGTATTTTCTTACCTAATAATTTACCAACTATTATACCGATACCGCCTACTACAATCATTCCTGTTACAGTACCTAGTAATGTAAACAATGGATATTGAGCTGTAGCCCCTAATGTCATAGCTGTAAGTTGAGTTTTATCTCCTAGTTCTCCTATAAAGAATGCAAGCGCCACAGTTACAACAGGTCCATAGTTACCTTTCGTTTCATTTTCTTCATCTTCTTCAGCCTCAAATTTTAGAGACCATAATCCAAAAAATATAAATAAGAAGGCTGCGAATATTTGAATAATACCTATAGGTATGAATTTGGTTAAAAGACTTCCTAAAACTATAGCTAAGCCATGATTTGCTGCAGAACCTATAGCTATACCAGTTATAACACTAGACATTTTATATTTTGAGCCAAATGCTAAGGCTAAAAACTGAGTTTTGTCTCCCATTTCTGCAATGAATATCAAAGCAAATGCAGTTAAAAAAGATTGTAACAATAGGTACACCTCCATAAATAAAATACACATAAATAAATATATCATATGTATATAAATAAAATTGTAGATTTTTGTTAAAAAGATATAAATTTATTTATAATATATAATAGATATTAATAACGATGAGATAAAAAGGAGCTCTTATGACATATTACAATGGATTTTTTATAAATGAACCTATGGGAAATAATGAATTTTCATATTATGAAAGAAAAAATAAAAGTATATATGTACCACCATTATTAGAAGGTGACCTGAATGATGTTTGTATAGGTGATAATATCGTTTTTAGCGAAATTGAAGATAATAAAGAAATAAATGCTATAGGATTAAAGAACATAGTTAAATATAAGCTAGGAACAAAGGATATATATATATTTGATAATCACAATCATGCATTTTATTTTTGGATAATTAGCTTACAAAATGGAAAATTTAATAAGGGATGTAAGTTAGTACATATAGATCAACATAAAGATATGAGAGAGCCTGAAGACTATACCGTAGACATTAACGATATTAAAAATGTTTTTAGATATACTAATTATGTTTTAAACGTTGGGAATTTTATAAAACCTGCGTTATATCATAATATATTTTCTGACGTTGTAATAATAGATAGCTCATATGGATTTACAATTGATGTTAAAGATGATTACGTACTAGATATAGATTTGGATATATTCTCCAGAGATATGGATTATATTGATTATAATATAAAAATAAATAAAATAAGAAATTATATAAATAATACTAATGTTATAACGATAGCTACAAGCCCATTCTTTATAAATCAAAACTATGCTATAAAAGTGTTAAAAGATATGTTTAATTATGGTATAATATAGAGGTTAATGAAATACTAAGGAGGAAAAAAATGAACTTATATACAAAATGGAGAAATTTAAGCGAAAATCATGGACAACATGAAGAAGAAGTGAAATTCTGGGAAGATTATCTAAGAAAAGAAATGGAAATATACAACGAAATATTAAATAATAAAACAGAAGTTGTAGAAGGTAAAGTATCAGAATTAGCAGCTAAACACAATATATCAGTTGAATATTTCATGGGATTTATAGATGGTATTAGTGAAAGCTTAAAAAATGAAGTAAACTTAGAAGAAATAGAAGAAGATACTAATATAAAGCTAGATATAGATTGGGAAAAGCTATACTACAACATGGTTCAAGTAGAAGCTCATTGGTTATATAATTTAGATGGATGGAAAGATATATTACCAGAAGACTTAAGAAACCAAATTGAAAAAACTTATAAATCTTCTAAAACTGTAGTTAGAGAAGATAAAATAGGAAGAAATGATCCATGCCCATGTGCAAGTGGAAAAAAATATAAAAAGTGTTGTGGAAAGTAAGGATTATAAATGTTTATACTTAAATATATAGATGAAGATGATAATCTTTCTACAAAAGAATTTGATACTTTAAGTGATTTAAAGGATTATGTTAAAAATAATAAATTTGAAAATATATGGCATCAAGTAGAAGAGATAAAAAAGGTAATTCCGAATTTAAAAGCAGAATAATAAAAGGTTCCTAGAAAAAATCTAGGAACCTTTTATTATTTATTTCTATATAGACTAGATAACTCACTTGCTAATTGTGCTGCAACTATTGCATTATTATAAACTAGCTTTATATTAGACTCTAAGCTCTTACCTGATGTTGTAGTTTTTACCTTGTCCAGTAAGAAAGGAGTAACTTTTTTTCCAGATATATTATTTTCTGCTGCCTCAGCTAAAGCATTCTTTATAGCTGTATTTATAAGATTATAATCCATTTCATATTCTTTTGGAATTGGATTTCCTACAACAACTCCTCCTTTTAAATTTAAGTCCCATTTTGATTTTAGCGCAATTGCCAGTTCTTTTGCAGAGTCTACTCTGTAGTCAACCTTAAATCCACTTTGTCTAGTATAAAAAGCCGGGAATTCATCTGTTTTATATCCTACAACAGGAACACCATTAGTTTCTAAATATTCTAATGTAAGGCCTATATCTAGTATAGACTTAGCTCCTGCACAAACAACAGCCACATTAGTATTAGCAAGCTCTAATAAATCTGATGATATATCAAATGTTTGCTGTGCCCCTCTATGGACACCTCCTATACCACCTGTAGCAAATATCTTAATGCCGGCAAGAGATGCTATTATCATAGTAGATGCAACTGTAGTAGCGCCAGTTAACTTTTTTGATATTATAAAAGGTAAGTCTCTTCTGCTAGCTTTTACAACATTATTACTGTTAGCTAATAGCTCTATTTCTTCATCGGTAAGTCCTACTTTTAATTTTCCATCTATTATAGCTATAGTGGCGGGTATAGCTCCGTTATCCCTAATTAGTTTGCTAACTGTTTTTGCCATTTCTATGTTTTGAGGATAAGGCATTCCATGCGATATTATAGTTGACTCCAAAGCTACCACAGGTTCACCTGATCTTAAGGCTTTTTTAACCTCTTCGTGTATTTCTAAATAATTTTCTAACATAATGTCATCTCCTTTAGTAAATTTTCAATATTTTCAACAGACATATTTGGATTTATAGTATTTTTGTGCGATAGGGCAAGTAACGATGCTTCTGTAGAAAATCTAGCATTTTGTTCTAAATTAAAATTATTCACATACTCTATAGAATTTTATACATATAAAATATAGGTATAAGCTCTATGATAGCAATAGTGCTTAGTTCGTTATATTATACTCACTATAAGAGGAACATTATTTTTTCTTGAACATAAAATATATTAATACTATTTGATATAAGGGAGGACAATTATGAGAGTAGGAGACATGGTAGTTAGAAAGTCCCATAATAAGGATATAGTTTTTAGAATAGTAGGGTTTGTTGAAGATGACTCAAGAAAAAAAATGGCTTTATTAAAAGGGGTAGCTCTTAGAATAATAGCAGATTCCTATATTGATGATTTAGAAAGAATAGAGGAATATGATATTCATAGGTATATAATAGACCGAGAAGTTGAGAGTTTGCTTTATAAGGTATTAAGAGATATGAAGGAAAAGGAAAAAAAGTATTATAGACAGACTAATACTAATGCAACAAATACCTATGGAAGACCAGGAAAGGTACTTCATTTAGATGGAGATAGCGAATATCTCAAAATATGTTTAGAAGTATACTCTAAACTAGGAATACCAGCAGTAGGAAAGGCTATATCAGAAGAAAATCAATATAAGGAAATAAGAGCTCTTCTTGAAGAGCATAATCCAGATATATTAGTTATAACTGGACATGACTCAATATTAAACAGTAAGGGCGATTTAAAAGATGTAGGTAACTATAGAAACACTACTAACTTTATAAAGGCAGTAAAAGAAGCAAGAAAATATGAACCTAGTTTAGATAATTTGGTTATATTTGCTGGAGCTTGTCAATCTAATTACGAAGAGATATTAAAATGCGGAGCAAACTTTGCAAGTTCGCCTCACAGAATAATGATCCATGCATTAGATCCAGTTTTTATAGTAGAGAAAATAGCATGTTCTAGAATAGATAAAGTAGTTCCTTTGGAAGAAGTATTTGAACATACTATAACAGGAACTAAAGGTGTCGGTGGTCTAGAGACAAAGGGTAAATATAGACTAGCGATGCCCAAGTCTATATACAATTAATGGAAAATGATAAAAAAATATATAAAAGCATATAATTTTAAAAAGTATAGTATTGACTTTTATAAAAAAAATATATAAAATATTTAGTTTATATTTGACAAATAACGATAAATGTGATATTATGTAAACATCAAAGGATTAAAGAAGGTGATCAAATGGCCACTGTACAAACCCTAAACAAAATAAGACAAAACTTAGAGAAATATTTAGGTAAACACATATTGCTTAAGGCAAATAAGGGAAGAAAGCAGATAATAACTAGAAAAGGTATTCTTGAAAAAGTATATCCTAGCGTCTTTGTTATAAAAGTAGATGATGAAAATGGATGCACTAGACTATCTTATAGTTATTCAGACTTATTGACATCTAATGTGAAACTCCAAGTATTTAAAAATCAAGATAAATTAAATGTAAGCTAAAAAATTACACCTATTAAAAATAGGTGTAATTTTTTTTGCATTTTATAAATATAAATATAATGTGATAAATTATATATTTTTAACAGGGGGGAAAACATATGGATTTAATAAAAGACATAATCAAAGTAGATAATAGAGTCGATTTTGGTAGATTCCAAACATTTATTGAGGCAGAAGTTGTAGTTCCGGATAAGAAAGATGATGTATATGACATAATAAAAACTGAAGGATACATATCTCTAAAAAAACAAGAAGTTTTAGATGGAAAGATAATATTAAGAGGTAGCTTCAATTATAACGTTATATACTTAAGTGAAGATAAAAAAACTGTATCTAATGTAGAAGGTAGAATAGACTTAAATGAGGTAGTTGAAAAAGATAATATAATAGCTGAAATGGAAAATATGTTAAAAGCAGAGGTTGAGCATATAGATTGTAATATAGTAAATGAGAGAAAAATAAGAGTAGGAGCTTTGGTAAATGTAAAAGGAAGCCTATTTGAAAAATCAAGAATAGACATAGTAAAAGATATCGCTCAAGTAGAAGATATACAAAAACATAGAAAAGAAGTTCAATATGAAGATATAGTTGGAATAGAGAAATCAGAAAGTGTTATAAGAGACACTGTTTCTATAAATAATCAAGAAATAGAAAGTTTAGTATCATTAAGCCCGAAGGTAAGATTAAAAGAAACTAGAGTTTCAGACAATAAGGTTATAGTAGGTGGAACATTAGAAATAAATCCGGTTGCATACACATATGAGGGAGAATTAGTAGAGTTAGACAGATTTGGACTAGATTTTACTCAATTTATAGAGGTGCCAGGGGCTTCTGAAGGCATGAGAGAAGAAGCTATGGTTGAAATAGTAGACTTTATGTACACATTAAAACAAAATGAGGAAAACACAGCTAGTTTATTAGAAATAGATGCAACGTTAAGATCTAAGGTTAAAGTTTGTGAAGATGTATCAAGAGAAGTACTACAAGATGCATATTGTCCATATAGAAACTTAAAATTTGAAAATAGAAATGTAGAATTAAATAAAATAGTTGACGGTGGAGTAGAGTACTTTAATATAAGAGAAACTATAAGAAATAGTAATGAAGACATACAAATAAAAGATATAGTTAATGTAGATGCTAATATATTCTTAGAAAATAGTTCTTTAATAGAAGGTAAAAATACTGTAGAGGGAATCGTTAAAGTAGATTTATTATATACTCCAGTAGAAGGATTAAGACCTGTTTATAAGTTAACTGAGGAGATTCCATTTAAGCATACTATAGACTTACCACAAGATAAGGATACTATGAGTTCATATAGTACAGTAGAAGTTGATAGAGTTGAGTATGATTTAAATAGAGATCAAATAGATATAAGCATAAAAGCTAAAAGATATACTGAAGTATTAGATAGAGTTAAGGATACTTTTATAGTTAAAGGTGAAGACCATGGAGTAATAGATATGTCTTTAAGACCAAGTATAACTATATATATAGCAAAAGATGGAGATAAAATATGGGATGTTGCTAAGAGATATAACACTACAATAGACGAAATAATAGAAGTAAATGAGTTAAAGAAAGAAGATGGATTAAGAGAAGGTCAGTGTTTAATAATAGAAAAAAAGGTAGTATGTGAACTTTAAAACAAATTTTATAAAAAATAGGGTTTAGTAGCCCTATTTTTTTTTATTTTGTAGTATAATATAAATGTTATACGTTATACAAAATACAAGGAGGAACATATGGCCTGTATAAATTTGAAGAGTAGAGCTAAAATCAACTTATCTATAGATGTATTAGGAAAAAGAAATGATGGATACCATATAGTTGAAATGATTATGCAAACGATAGATTTATATGATTATATAGAGATAAGTGAAAGAGATGATAATAAGATAAACATAAAAAGTAACAATGTAAATATACCTTTAAATGAGGATAATATAGTTTATAAGGCTTCAAATCTAATAAAAGGAAAGTTCAATATAAATAAAGGGTTAGATATATATATACAAAAAAATATACCTGTAGCAGCAGGTATGGCAGGTGGAAGTTCTAATGCTGCTGCTATTTTAGTTGGATTAAATGAAATGTGGAATTTAAATATAAGCGAGCAAGATCTTATGGATATAGGCCTCAAATTAGGAGCAGATGTCCCGTTTTGTATAAATGGAGGAGCCTCATTAGCACAAGGCATAGGAGAAAAGCTTACAAAGATAAACTGTTTAAATGGGACATACATCCTTGTATGTAAACCTGATATATTTGTATCTACAGCAGAAGTATATAAAAATTTAGATATGAATAAGGTGCCTAAGAGACCTAATAATAAATTTTTAATAAATTGTTTAGAAAATCAAGAAATTAAAGTATTAGCTGAAAATATGGTAAATGTATTAGAAAGTGTTACATCTAATAATTATGAAGATATAAATAAGATAAAAAATATAATGATTGAATATGGCGCATTAGGATCTATGATGAGTGGTAGTGGACCAACTGTCTTTGGATTATTTGATGAATATGAAAAGGCAATTAAGGCAAGTGAGTACCTAAAAAAACAATATAATCAGACATATTTGGTAGGAAGCAGTGAGAGGGGTGTTGAATTTGAAAGATAGTTTAGAAAAATTAAATTTAGATGATTACAAGCCATTAAGGGATATAGTATTTGAAAATTTAAGAGAAGCTATATTAGAAGGAAGATTAGAACCAGGCCAAAGGCTTATGGAAGTTCAATTGGCTGAACAGCTAGGGGTAAGTAGAACTCCAGTGAGAGAAGCTATAAGAAAGTTAGAATTAGAAGGTCTAGTTATTATGCTTCCTAGAAAAGGCGCTTATGTTGCAAATGTGTCTTTGAAAGACATAATAGATGTACTAGAGATAAGAGCATCATTAGAAGGGTTAGCTGCCTTTCTTGCAGCAGAAAGAATAAGTGATGAAGAAATAGTAAAGTTAAAGAAAATAGCTGAAGAATTTAAGCAAAGCTTTATAAATAATGAAGATATAGAAGTACAATTAAAAAAAGATATCGAGTTTCATGAATGTATATTTAATGCAACTAACAATAAAAAGTTAGTTCAATTAATAAATTCTATATGGGAACAAGTTCATAGATTTAGAGTAACATATCTATCTGATATTGATATGTCGTTAAGGATAATAGAAGAACATCAAAGGATATTAGATGCAATATCAAATAGAGACTCTGAATTAGCTCAAAAATGTGCTATAGAACATATAGAAATAGCAGAAAGTTTTATGATGGATAAAGCTGGGAAAAGCGGTATTATATAAAAAGCCTTGTGTAAATCACAAGGCTTTTTTTATTTTATAAAAATATTGCACATAAAACATTTATAAATGGGAAAAATAAGTTTAAAAAAAACATTTTTAAATATGTATAAATAAAAAATAAATGGGAATAATTCAAATGTAAATAATAAATCGGGGGGATAAAAAAATGAAAATAAGAAAGAAGTTAGTAATGTTGTTTACTCTACTGTTGATAATAATAGGTAGTACAACTGTTTATATAAAAGGTGAAATGAAAAAGGTAGATAATACAGTTCCTGTATTTAAAGAAAAGCTAATAAGATTCCATGTTATAGCTAATAGCGATTCTGACGAAGACCAAAAATTAAAGCTTAAGGTTAGAGATGAAATCATAGCATATTTAGATCCTATGTTAGATAAATCAAAAAGTATAGAACAAAGCGAACAAATAATAAATGAAAATAAAGATAAAATAGTAGAAATTTCAAGCAAGGTAATTAAAGAAAATGGATATAAATATGATGTAAAAGCTGAATTAGGATATAGTAATTTTCCAACAAAACAATATTCAAATATAGTTTTACCAGCAGGAAATTATAAAGCTTTAAAAGTAGTGATAGGAGAAGGCAAAGGCAAAAACTGGTGGTGTGTCATGTTTCCGCCATTATGTTTTGTAGATATAGATAATGGTATAACAAGTGAAAAAACAGAAGATAATCTAAAAAAAGTATTAAGTGAAAAAGAATACAATATGATAGCAGAACAAGGAAAAACGAACATAGAAGATATAGAGTTAAAGTTTAAAATAATAGAAGTTATTCAAAATATAAAAGACAATAAATCATCATTTGCTAGGAATTAAATAAATTAGGGTTATAAGGAGGAAAAATATGCGGTCATTTATTTTAAAAACTATATTAATACTTACTATGGTGTTAATTGTTAGCTTTTCATTTAACATAACTTATGCATATGACTTAGATTTTAATATAAATTATTATGAAAAAGAAATAAATAAAGAAGAAATAAGAGACAAAACAAATAGAGGGCAAATAAAAAGAGAACAAATAAATACAGGACAAATAAATACAGAATCAGAAGCCAAAGAAGTAATCAGTTTTAGTAACGATGATTTATATTTATTATCAAAGCTTATAACGGGTGAAGCAAGAGGAGAGTCATATGAAGGCCAATTAGCTGTGGCAGCTGTTGTAATAAATAGGGTACAAGATCCTAGATTTCCAAAAACCATAAAAGATGTAATATATCAGCCTAAAGCTTTTTCAGCAGTATCAGATGGACAAATAAATTTAACACCAACAGATACATCAATAAAAGCTGCTAGGGAAGCTTTAGAAGGTCAAGATCCTACTAAAGGAGCTATATTTTATTGGAATCCAGATATAGCAACTTGTAATTGGATAAAGACACTAGAACCCCATGAAAGAATAGGTAATCACGTATTTGCAAAATAAAAGTCATACAAGAATAACAATGAGGAGTGCAATTTGCTCCTTTATTTTTTTGTCGTAATCAACTATAATCATTTAAGTAACTATTTGCATATAATAATACTCATAGTAATAAATATATGAAAAAATTATTATTAGAAAGAAGGGTAAGTTATGATGAAATTAAATATAGGATTAATATTTGGCGGAAAATCTGGAGAACATGAAGTATCTCTTGCATCATCATCATCAATATATAAGTTTATGGATAAAGAGAAATATAACATATATACTATAGGAATAACTAAAGAAGGCAGATGGCTTTACTATGAGGGAATTCCAGAAAATATACAAAATGGAAAATGGATAGAAACCGCTCGCGAAAATGTAGAAATAAACTTGATACCTGTTGGAAATAAAGAAATAGGATTAAGATTCGAAGATGGGAAAATTGTAAAAATAGATGTGTTATTCCCAGTTTTACATGGACCTTATGGAGAAGATGGAACTATTCAAGGCCTATTTGAAATAAGTGGAATACCTTATGTTGGATGTGGAGTTTTAGCATCTAGTGTAGGTATGGATAAGTTAATATGTAAAAAGGTATTTTCTCAAGCAAACCTTCCACAAGTAGAGTATACTTATACTACAAAGTGGGAATTTAATAAAAATAAAGACGAAGAGATAAATAAAATAGAATCAATCTTAAGCTACCCAATATTTGTAAAACCTGCAAATTTAGGGTCTAGTGTAGGAATATCTAAGGTTAACAATAAAGAAGAACTTATAAAGGGAATAGAAGATGCACTAAGATACGATAAAAGAATAGTATTAGAGCAAGGCGTAAATGCTAAGGAAATTGAAGTTTCAGTTTTAGGAAACGAGGAAGTTTATGCATCTATACCAGGAGAAATAGTTCCAGCTAAAGAGTTTTATGATTATGAAGATAAATATATTAATGGTGCATCTAAGATAATAATACCAGCACCTGTAGACGAAGATATTCTGGGTAAAATAAGAGAAATGGCTATAGAAGCTTTTAAATCAATAGATGGTTCTGGACTTTCTAGAGTAGACTTCTTTGTAGAAAAAAATACAAATGAAATATATATAAATGAAATAAATACAATGCCAGGCTTTACAAATATAAGTATGTATCCAAAAATGTGGGAATCTACGAATTTACCATATTCTAAGCTTATAGATAAACTTATAGAACTAGCTATAGAAAATAGCGAAGAAAAGAAATTAAGAGGTGTATAGACATTGATAAATAATCCTATAGGCGTATTTGATTCAGGTTTAGGTGGATTGACTGTTTTAAAAGAAATAATGGATATTTTACCTAATGAAAATATAATTTATTTCGGAGATACAGCTAGAGTTCCGTATGGACCTAGATCAAAAGAAACAGTTATAAAGTATACATTTCAAGCTATAAACTTTCTCTTAACAAAGAATGTAAAGGCTATAGTTATAGCTTGTAATACAGCGACAGCTACAAGTTTGGTTATAGCACAACAGCATTATAATATGCCTATTGTTGGGGTTATAGAAGCTGGAGCTAGAACAGCAGTTGAAATGACAAAAAACAATAAGGTAGGAGTAATAGGTACTGAGGGAACTATAAATTCAAAGGCATATGAACAAGAAATTTGCAAATTAGATAATTCTATAGAGATATTAGGAAAATCATGTCCTCTATTTGTACCTATAGCAGAGGAAGGGTGGTCTGATACTGAAGTAGCATATTTGACAGCAAAGAGATATTTGCAAGACTTAAAAGATTCAAATATAGATTCGTTAGTATTAGGATGTACACATTACCCACTACTTATAAACACCATATCCAAGGTTATGGGGGATAATGTTACTTTAGTAAATCCAGCAAGAGAAACAGCTAAGGATTTAAAGAATATATTATCACATGGGAATTTATTGAGGGAAGAAGAGACTAAACCATACTATAGCTATTATGTTTCTGATGCTCCAGATAAGTTTTCATATATCGGTCAAGGTTTCCTGAACAAACATATAGAAAATATAGATCAAATAGAAATACAGAAATATTAATTTTTGAATATAAACTTTAGATTAAGTAAAATCTGAAGTTTATATTTAGTTTTTGAGGTGATATTATGAAAAAAGTTATTGTTAAGATTAAATCTGAACAGATAAATGAAAATGGCGAAAAAGATATAATGGAGTTTATAAGTGAAGGTAAACTATATAATAAAAACAATAATATATATGTAACTTATGAAGAGTCAGAAATAACGGGAATGGAAAATACTACTACAACGATAAAAGTACAAGATGATGAAGTTACTATAAAAAGGTTTGGCAAAAATAATTCTACAATGGTATTTGGCAAAGATAAAAGATATATTGTTAAATATGAAACTACACAAGGAATTTTCAATATGGAAATAATAACAAGTGACATAAATATAAGTATAAATGAAGAAAATAAAATAAATATATATGTAAATTACAAAATAAAAATAGATGGTTTATTTGAAGGAAAAAATACTATAAATATAAATGTAAAATAAGGTGATAATTTTGAAACATATATATGATGCATTAGAAGAATATCTAAAAAATGAAAAAATAAAAGATGTTAAGGTGGAAGTTAGAGATAATAAAGACAAGGAAAATGGAGACTTTTATACAAACTTATCTTTTAAATTAAGTAAAACATTAAAAAGCCATCCTTATGATATAGCAACTTCTATAAATCAATATATATATCCTAAAATAAATAAATATTATAAAACAGTAGTATCGGATAATGGATATATAAATTTTTATGCAACATCTAATAATTATAAATATACATTAAAAGAAATTCAAAAAATGGATATCGAATTTAATATAAAAAATGTAGATTTAACAAATAATAATAAAGAAATAATATATATATATACTAGGTTAGAAAACATAATAAATGTTTTGAAACTAGAAAAAATATATGTTGATATAGAAAAAATTAATATAGACAATATGAGTAAACAACTAAAAGCTATATTAGACAAATCTATAAATATTTATGAAAAAATTAAATGTAATATAAAGTTATATGCATTAATTGAAGGATTAAATGAAATATCTAAGATGATATTAAACTATGAACAGGTAAATATAATAAGAGATTTAGAAAAGGATGAACTATATAATTTTATAGTAATATCAAATACCATAAATACACTGATAAAAAACGCATTAATCAATTTAAGTAATGACTAAACAAAAGAGGATGTGAAATTATGAGTGGATTTCAAGGGAGTATTGTATCATTAATTGCTGGATTAATAGTAGGAGTTATATTCCAAATAATTTATCTTCCTATACCAGCTCCAGGAAATATTCCAGGTTTCATGGGTATATTTGGAATATGGTCGGGTTCATATATAACACAAAAATACTTTAAAAAAGGGGGGCGCAAATAATGGAATCACAGTGGATAATAACAGTATTACTTGCAATTTTAGCTGGAGCTATACTAGGAGCTATATTCGAAAAACTAGATCTTCCGATACCTGCGCCTCCAGTTTTATCAGGTGTATTAGGCATATTTGGCGTTATAGTTGGAAGTAAAATTGGAGTCTTAATACAACAAATGTTTAGATAGGTAGTGTAAAACACTACCTTTTATTTAATTTATTTGTTATTATAGTATGTATACATATTTTTATTTTTTGTAAAATATTACAAGGGATTAAACATATTCTATAGAAAATATATTAAAGTTAATAATTTATATTAAATTTGAGCTTAAGAGGGAGAATTATGATTATAGATAAGGTAAGAAATACTATAGCAAATCATGATTTAATACAAAAAGGGGATAAAATTGTATTAGGGCTTTCTGGAGGACCTGATTCAGTATGCCTTTTACATATATTAAAATCATTAAAAGATGAATTAAATATAGAGATATATGCAGCGCATCTAAATCATCAAATAAGAGGATTAGAAGCTCAAAAGGATGCTATGTATGTTTCTAAATTATGTGATAGTCTTGATATAATATATTTTGTAAAATCAATAGATGTTCCGACCTATTGTAAAGAACATGGATTATCCATAGAAGAAGGAGCTAGAATATTAAGATATGAAATGTTTTTTCAGATAAAAGAAAAAACAGGTGCAAATAAAATAGCAATAGCCCATAATTTAAATGATCAAGCTGAGACAGTTCTTATGAGAATGATGAGAGGAACAGGTCTTCAGGGGCTACAGGGGATTAGTTATAAAAGAGAAGATGGAATAATAAGACCATTAATAGATGTACATAGAGATGAAATAGAAGAATATTGTAAAGCTAATAATTTAAGTCCTAGATTAGATGAGACTAACTTAGAAAGTGTATATACTAGAAATAAAATAAGGCTAGAACTCATACCTTATATGAAAGAGAATTTTAATCCTAATATAATAGATGCTTTAGTTAGAATGAGTCACACTATAAAAGAAGATAATGATTATATAGATATTGAATCTAATAAAGCATTTGAGGAGTCATGTGAAAAAGAAAATGAGAATATAAATATATATGTAGAAAATTTTCATGGTTATCATAAATCAATAAAAAGCAGAATAATAAGAAAGAGTGTAAACTACATATTAGGAGATTTAAAAGGAATAGAACAAAAGCACATAGATGATGTTCTAGAAATGGAGCTTGAAGATAAAATAGGCAAAAAAATTAATTTGCCTAGAGGAATAGTGGTTTATAGAAACAAAAATTATATATCTATAACTAATAAAGAAATTGTATATGAAGATATAGAGTACTATTATAATGTTCCTACTAATGGATATATAAAAATAAAGGAATTAAATATGGTAGTTGAAAGTAAAATATTAAATATAGATAAGATTAAAAATATGAAAAGCGATAAAAATGCAAAATTATTTGATGCAGACAAAGTAGAAGGGGGTATAGTAATAAGAAATAGAATGCCTGGAGATAAAATAAGAATTTCTGGTTTAGGAGGAAGCAAAAAAATAAAAGATTTGCTCATAGATCTAAAGGTACCAAAAGAGCAAAGAAGTAAAATACCTATAATGGCTGACCAAAAGGGTATTATGTGTGTTGGAACATACAGAGATAGTGAAGGTTATAAGGTAGATACTAGCACAACTGAAGTAATAAAAATATGCTTTAAATACCTCTAAAATATTATAAAACAATCTAGGAAGGAGGGCTCTTTTTGAGAAAATTTCTAAAGGGAGCAAGTTTTTACTTATTAATATTTGTAGTAATAGTAGCTATAGTTCAATTTTATGGTAAACCAACTGAACAAGTGGAGGACATAAAATTTTCTGAAGCATATAAATCATTAGTAAGTGAAGATATATCTAATATACATTTTTTAGATAATAGAACAGTAGAAGGCACTATAAAGAGTACTAATCAAAAATTCAAAACATATATACCTCAGGCTATGGAAAGTGATACTTTTTCAGATGAAATACTGAAACAAGCTGCAGAAGGAAAAGTTATACTAAGTGGTGATCCACCAGCAACTACACCGTGGTTCTTTGAAATACTACCTTCAATATTTACTATTTTAATATTTGTTATATTTTGGTTTGTATTTATGCAACAATCTCAGGGCGGCGGTAGTAAAGTAATGAGCTTTGGAAAGTCTAAAGCTAAAATGCATAAAGACGATGAAAAAAGCAGAGTTACTTTTAATGATGTTGCAGGATTAGAAGAGGAAAAAGAAGATTTAGCAGAAGTAGTAGACTTCTTAAAAAATCCTAAAAAGTATATAGAGTTAGGTGCTAGAATACCTAAAGGTATACTTATGGTAGGGCCTCCAGGTACAGGAAAAACTTATTTATCAAGAGCTGTAGCTGGGGAAGCAGGAGTTCCATTTTTTAGTATAAGCGGATCTGACTTCGTTGAAATGTTTGTCGGAGTTGGTGCATCGAGAGTAAGAGATTTATTCGAGCAAGCGAAGAAAAATGCTCCTGCTATAATATTTATAGATGAGATCGATGCTGTTGGTAGAAAAAGAGGAGCAGGACTTGGCGGAGGCCATGATGAAAGAGAGCAAACCCTAAATCAATTACTTGTTGAAATGGATGGTTTTGGAGTAAATGAAGGAATTATAATAATGGCAGCTACAAATAGACCAGATATATTAGATCCAGCATTACTAAGACCAGGTAGATTTGACAGACAAGTGGTTGTAGGACCTCCAGATATTAAGGGTAGAGAAGCTATATTTAAGGTTCATTCTAAGAATAAACCTTTAGAAGATGATGTAGATGCAAAGGTTCTTGCTAGAAGAACTCCAGGATTTACGCCAGCTGATATAGAAAACTTAATGAATGAGGCAGCTATACTTACAGCAAGAAAAAGAGAAAAGAAAATCCATATGGAGACTATAGAAGAGTCTATTACTAAGGTTATAGCTGGTACAGCTAAAAAATCTAGAGTAATAAGTGAAAAAGAAAGAAAATTAACAGCATATCATGAGGCTGGTCATGCAGTGGCAGCTCATTTATTGCCTAATGTAAGCCCAGTACACCAAGTTACTATAATACCTAGAGGTAGAGCCGGCGGATTTACTATGCAGCTACCTGTAGAAGATAAGTTCTATGCTACTAAAAATGAAATGAAAGAAAATATAATAGTTTTATTAGGTGGTAGAGTTGCAGAAGAAATTGTACTTGAAGACGTATCAACAGGGGCTCAAAATGACTTAGAAAGAGTTGGAGATACTGCTAGGAACATGGTAACTAGATATGGTATGTCAAAACTTGGTCCTATGGCCTTTGGAGATCCTTCAGACGAGGTATTTGTAGGAAATAACTTTGCTAGCAAAAGAAACTACTCTGAAGAAGTTGCTTCACAAATAGATAAGGAAATAAAGTTTATAGTTGATGATGCACATAAATCTACAAAGAATATACTTGTAGAAAATCTAGATAAATTACACAATGTAGCAAAGGCGCTGTTAAAATACGAGACATTAGATGCTGACCAGTTTGTAAAAGCATTTAATGGAGAACTATCTTTATATGATGATACTGCTACAACTAGTGAAGAAATTCAAGAAGATATAGATAACAAAAAAGAATAATATATTTGATAAGGCTAGAATTATATTCTAGTCTTATTATTTTGCAAAAAACTAAAAAGGAATTTTCTGATTATTTTAATTTTTACAATTATTTTAAAATTGTAAAAACAGGGATAATATGTCCTCCTATTGAATATATAATACTAAGTTAAAAAATAAACAGGGGGGGATAACATGCAATTTAGTTTTGCCGAGGTTTTTATGAGCCAATATATGCTAATGTTTCTAGCGATAGCAACAGGACTTATATTTGGCAAAATAAGGTTTGGTAAATTTAACTTCGGAATATCTGGAGCTTTATTTACCGGTCTAGTAATAGGTTGGATAGCATTTAGGTATGCTAATTCTGTTACAGAAGCAAGTTCAGCTTATGAATCAGCTCAGAAGTTATTATCAGCGGGGGTAGTTTCAGAAGGGTTTTTTACTATATTCTTAATACTATTTGTTGCATCAATAGGATTACTAGCAGCTAAGGATATGGGAGTTGTTCTAAAAAAATACGGATTTAAATTCGTAATTTTAGGGCTAGTTATAACATTTATAAGTGCGATGGCTACATATGGAGCTACATTATTTAGTGAGGATTCTAATCCTTATGAAGTTTCAGGGGTATATACTGGGGCTCTTACAAGTTCGCCAGGTCTTGCAGCAGCATTAGAGACAGCTAAAAGTCATGCTATAGAAAAATCAGAAAAATATGAGTCAATGGCACCAGAAGAAAAGGCAAAATATTTAAATATGGCTGGAATAGAAAAAAGTGAAGGATCAGGTGCTGTAGAAGTATTCAATGCGACAGATGCAGAAAAATTCCAGATGACAGATGAGATAAAAGAACAATTTGTTAAAAATGCTCAAGCCAGTATAGGGGCTGGTCATGCAATAGGATATCCATTTGGAGTATTAATAGTTATACTTGCCGTTAACTTCTTCCCAGCTATATTTAAAATCGATGTTGAAAAGGAAAGAAAAGACTTTAAAAGAGAAATGGAAGAAGCTAGACAATCAGCAGGTGGTAGACAAATTGAAGAAACTAAGTTCAATATATTAGGTTTTACAATAGCATGTTTATTTGGATATATAGTAGGAAGCATAAATATATATTTACCTGTAATAGGCTATGTTGGACTAGGTTCAACAGGAGGAGTACTAATAGGCTCTCTAATTTTAGGATATATAGGTAAAATAGGAAATATAAACTTTAGAATGGATTCAAAAACATTAGGGGTAATAAGAGATATTGGGCTAGTATTTTTCTTAGCTATAGTAGGTTTAAGATATGGATATAAGGCAATAGATGCTCTAGTTGGAGCAGGAGCTTACTTGGGATTAATATCAACTGTAGTTGGAGTTATAGGGATGTTAGTTGGATTTATAATTGGAAAATATGTGCTTAAGATAAACTGGATAATGTTATCAGGTGCTATTTGTGGTGGTATGACATCCACACCAGGCTTAGGTGCAGCGGTAGAAGCTATTGGAAGTGATGATCCTGCAGCAGGATATGGTGCGACCTATCCATTTGCATTGCTAGGCATGGTTATATTTACCATAATGTTGCATAAACTTCCAATGTAAAAAATAATAATAAATGTGGTATTACCTTAATACCACAAAATATTAATGTTATAACTGGTAATATCATATTACCATATATAATAAATTTTATACATTTAACAAGGCCTTATAAGTATTTATGTCTAATAAATACTTATAAGGAGTAATATAGGAGGGGTGTTATGAATACAAGATTGAGATGTGAAAAACTGAAAGATAAGGTTATGACTGCAGAACAAGCTGCTAAGCTATTTGAAGACAATATGATTGTTGGAACAAGTGGATTTACTCCGGCAGGATATCCTAAAGCTGTACCAATGGCCCTAGCTAATAGAGCTAAAAATAGTGAAAGCATAGGAATAACATTAATAACAGGAGCATCTGTAGGACCTGAACTTGATGGGGCGCTATCAGAAGCTAAAGTGATAAAAAGAAGATACCCTTATCAAACACAAAGTATGTGTAGAAATGGTATAAATGAAGGAAGTATAGAATATGCTGATATGCATTTAAGTCATACTCCTCAATGGGTAAAATCCGGATTCCTAGGAAAAGTAGATATAGCATTAGTAGAAGCAGTCGCTATAACTGAAGAAGGTTATATAATTCCATCTACATCTATAGGTAATTCAAATGTATTTGTTGAATGTGCAGATAAAATCATAATAGAAATAAACACAACTCAACCTCTTGAATTAGACGGAATACACGATGTATATAGTGTTGAAAATCCACCATATAGAAAACCTATTCCATTGGTAAGTGTAGAAGATAGAATAGGAACTACATATATACCATGTGATATAGATAAAATCGTTGCTATAGTATTTACCGATATGAAAGATCAAACTAGACCTGTAGCGCCGATTGATGAAAAATCAAAGAAAATGGCGGATAATCTAATAAAATTTTTAGAATCTGAGGTAGACGAAGGTAGACTACCTGAAAACTTACTTCCTCTACAATCTGGAGTAGGAAGTGTAGCTAATGCCATTTTATCTGGACTTACAGAATCAAACTTTAATGATTTATCAGTATACTCTGAGGTTATACAAGATTCAGTTTTAGATTTAATAGACGCAAACAAGATTAAATTTGCTTCTGGAACATCATTAACAATATCTCCTGACAGACTAGATAGTTTTTATAAAGATTTCAGTAAATACAAAGATAAGCTAATACTAAGACCTCAAGAAATAAGTAATAGTCCTGAAGTTGCAAGAAGACTAGGTGTTATAGCGATAAATACAGCTATAGAAGTTGATATATATGGAAATGTAAACTCTACTAATATAATGGGAAGTAGAATGATGAATGGAATAGGCGGATCTGGAGATTTTGCAAGAAATGCTTATTTAACTATATTTACTACAGAATCTATAGCGAAAAATGGAGATATATCAAGTATAGTTCCTATGGTATCACACCATGACCACACAGAACATGATGTAATGGTTATAGTTACAGAACAAGGGGTAGCTGATTTAAGAGGTTTAAGTCCTAGAGAAAGGGCTAAATGTATAATAGAAAATTGTGCTCATCCAGATTATAAGGAAGAATTATATGATTATTTAGAAAGATCTATGGCAGGTAAATTTAAACATACTCCACATATATTAGAAGAAGCTTTATCTTGGCACGAAAGATTCTTAAAATTTGGAACAATGAAAAAAATATCTAATGTAAGCACTAATGAATAGATTTGTGCGAATAACTTAATATAACAAGGTAAATTATATATAAACCATAATTAATATAAGAAAATAGGCATATATGCTTATATAAAAAAATGCAACTTAATCTTCAGAAATATATAAATCTGCAACCTATTATTCTCTTTTATGGTAAAATATAGTTAATTAAAATAACTAAGGGGGGTTATGAATGAATAAAGATTTTAGTTCTCTACAAGAATCATTTAAAGTATGGGAAGAAAAAAAGGTTGGGAAAACATTATCAAGATTTCCAGAAAGAAAAGAAGGGTTTGAATTTGATACAGGGGAAACAGTAAAAAGACTATATACACCATTAGATGTTCCAAATTTTGACTATGAAAATGACTTAGGATACCCAGGGGAATATCCTTTTACTAGAGGTGTTCAACCTACAATGTATAGAGGTAAGTTTTGGACTATGAGAATGTATGCAGGATTTGCTACAGCAGATGAGTCAAACAAGAGATATAAGTATCTTATAGATCAAGGATCTATGGGTCTATCTGTTGCATTTGACTTACCTACACAAATGGGATATGACTCAGACGATGCTATATCTGAAGGTGAAGTAGGTAAAGTAGGGGTTGCTATCGACTCATTAGCGGATATGGAAATATTATTTGATGGAATACCATTAGATAAGGTTTCTACTTCTATGACTATAAATGCACCAGCATCAGTTTTACTTGCTATGTATATAGCTGTTGCTGAGAAGCAAGGAGTTAGCCCAGACAAATTAAGAGGGACTATACAAAACGATATACTAAAGGAATATGTAGCAAGGGGTACATATATATTCCCTGTTCAGCCATCAATGAGATTAATAACTGATATATTTGATTATTGTTCAAAAAAGGTTCCAAATTGGAACACTATAAGTATATCAGGGTATCATATAAGAGAAGCCGGAGCAAATGCAGTTCAAGAAGTAGCTTTTACATTAGCAGATGGAATAGCTTATGTTCAAGCAGCAATTGATTCTGGCCTTGATGTAGATGATTTTGCGCCAAGACTATCTTTCTTCTTCAATTCACATAACAATATGTTAGAAGAAATATCTAAATTTAGAGCTGCTAGAAGGTTATGGGCTAAAATAATGAAAGAAAGATTTAACGCTAAGAATCCTAAGTCTTGGTCTCTTAAATTCCACACTCAGACAGCTGGATGTACATTAACAGCTCAACAACCAGAAAATAATATAGTTAGAGTTGCTATTCAAACATTAGCAGCAGTTCTTGGAGGTACTCAATCATTACATACTAATTCAAAGGATGAGGCATTAGCTTTACCAACTGAAGATTCAGTAAGAGTAGCATTGAGAACTCAACAAATAGTAGCTAATGAAAGTGGAGTTGCTGATAGTATAGACCCATTAGCAGGATCATACTACATAGAAAGTTTAACTAATAGTATAGAAACAGAAGCTATGAGTTTAATAAGCAAAATAGACGAATTAGGTGGAGCTCCATCTGCAATAGAAAAAGGATTTATACAACAAGAAATAATGGAAAGTGCTTATAAATATCAAAGAGAAATAGAAGATAATAAGAGAATAATCGTAGGAGTTAACAAATTCCAAGTGGAAGAGGAATCACCTAAAGGATTGTTAAGAGTTGATCCAAGTGTAGGTGAAGGTCAAAAACAAAGAATAAATGAACTTAAAAATAAGAGAGATAATGATAAAGTTAAAGAAGCTTTAGAAGCATTGAGAAAAGCTTGTAACTCAAATGAAAACATGATGCCATATATACTAGATGCCGTTAGAGAATATGCAACATTAGGGGAAGTATGTGGAGTAATGAGAGAAGAATTTGGTGAGTATAAGCAAACTGTAATGATATAATGAAAAAATGTAATTTAAGGGGGATAAAATATGAGACCTATTAGGGTATTAGTTGCAAAACCAGGATTAGATGGTCATGATAGAGGAGCTAAAATTATAGCAAGAGCATTAAGAGATTCAGGAATGGAAGTTATATATACAGGGCTTAGACAAACGCCTGAGCATATAGTTCAAGCTGCTATCCAAGAAGATGTAGATGTAGTGGCTATGAGTATACTATCTGGAGCTCATAATCACTTATTACCAAAGGTAGTTGAATTGCTTAAAAATGAAGGTGCATATGATGAAATATTAGTATTAGGTGGAGGGGTTATACCTGATGAAGATATACCTTTCCTTAAAGAAAAAGGTATAGCTGAAATATTTACTCCAGGTACTCCAACTTCTGTTACCATAGAATTTATGAAAAACAACTTAAAGAGACCGTTAGAATAGATGGTTGATAATATGAATACTCTTGTGCAAGATCTTCTAGATGGTAAGAAAAGGGCTTGTGCTAGACTTATAACTATGGTCGAAAATGAGTCTGTAGGATACTTAGATTTGCTTAAAGAGATTTATAAACACACAGGTAGGGCATATGTTATCGGCATAACTGGCCCTCCTGGTGCTGGTAAATCAACATTTACCGATAAAGTTGCTAAATATTTTAGAACACAAGGTAAAAAAGTTGGAATTATAGCAATAGACCCTACAAGTCCCTTTACAAAAGGAGCAATACTTGGAGATAGAATACGAATGAATGACTTAAGTTTAGACCCAGGGGTTTTTATTAGATCTATGGGAACTAGAGGTAGTCTAGGTGGATTATCAAAAGCTACTCAAGCTGCCATAAAGATATTAGATGCTTATGGATGTGACTATATATTTATAGAAACAGTAGGAGTAGGCCAATCTGAGGTTGATATAGTTAAAACAGCAGATACTACAGTTATTGTAATGGTTCCAGGATTAGGGGATGATATACAAGCTATAAAGGCTGGAGTTATGGAAATAGCTGATGTATTTATTGTCAATAAGGCTGACAAAGATGGAGCTAAAAAAACTTCATTAGAAATAGAAATGATGTTAGATTTCAAAAAAGACTGGGAGTTTAGACCACCAGTTAGCTTAGTTATATCTCAAGAAGGTAAGGGAATAGAAGAAGCAGTAGATAATATATTCAGTCATAAAGATCATTTAGTAAATAACGATATTTTAACTCAGAAAAGATTAGAAAGAAATAAATTAGAGTTAAAAGAATTAATATATAGAAAAATAGAAGGTTTAGTAAAAACAATGGAAGATACAAAAGAAATAGATGAATTATTGGCAAAGACTATAAATAAGGAGTTAGATCCTTATACAATAAGTGAAATGATATTTAATAAATTAACAAATAAAAACTATATAAGTTCTGAGGGGGATTAAATATGGATATAAGCAAGGTAGATCATATAGGAATAGCTGTTACAAATCTTGAAGAAACATTAAAGTTTTATGAAGAAGTTTTAGGTCTTAAGTGCGGTGGTACTGAAGTTGTTGAAGATCAAAAGGTTAAAGTTGCATTCTTACCAGTTGGGGACAGTGAAATAGAGTTACTAGAGTCAACTACTGAAGATGGACCTATAGCTAAGTTCATAGAAAAGAATGGCGGAAGAGGCG
Source organism: Sporacetigenium mesophilum DSM 16796 (assembly GCF_059569055.1). Lineage (NCBI taxonomy): Bacteria > Bacillati > Bacillota > Clostridia > Peptostreptococcales > Tepidibacteraceae > Sporacetigenium > Sporacetigenium mesophilum. The sequence goes on from NZ_JCANUR010000016.1 coordinate 56,750, forward strand.
GAATACAACACATAGCAGTAAGAGTAGATAATATAGAAGGTGCTATAGAGGAAGTTAAAGCTAAAGGTTATAAAATGATAGATGAAACTCCAAGATATGGAGCAGGTGGAGCAAGAATAGCTTTTTGTCATCCAAAGAGTACTCATGGAATACTTTTAGAATTAAGTGAACGAAAATAAATTTACTTTAGGGGGTAATTCGATGTCACAAGAGAAGTTAGATCTCCTTCGAGAAAAAAGAAGAAAGATAGAATTAGGTGGGGGAGAAAAGAGAATTCAAAAACAACACGAATCAGGAAAGTTAACAGCAAGAGAAAGACTGAACTTGCTTTTTGATGAAAATAGTTTTGTAGAAGTAGATGCTTTCGTTAAACATAGATGCACTAATTTCGGAATGGAAAAGCAAGAAGCTCAAGGCGAAGGTGTTGTTACCGGTTATGGAAAAGTTGATGGAAGATTAGTTTATGCTTTTGCTCAAGACTTTACTGTATTAGGTGGGTCTCTAGGAGAAATGCACGCTAAAAAAATAATAAAAGTAATGGATTTAGCTTTAAAGGTAGGAGCTCCAGTAGTAGGATTAAATGATTCTGGAGGAGCTAGAATACAAGAAGCTGTTGATGCTCTAGCAGGATATGGCGGGATATTTTATAAAAACACTATATCATCAGGGGTTATACCACAAATATCAGCTATAATGGGGCCTTGTGCTGGAGGGGCTGTTTATTCTCCTGCTTTAACAGACTTCACATATATGGTAGATAAAACTAGTCAAATGTTTATAACTGGACCTCAAGTAATAAAAACTGTTACAGGAGAAGATGTTTCAGCAGAAACTTTAGGTGGAGCATCAACTCATAATACAACATCAGGAGTTGCACACTTTATTGCGTCTAATGATGAAGACTGCTTAGCTCAAATAAGAAAATTATTGAGTTTCTTACCATCAAATAATGCAGAAAAAACTCCTATAATAGAAAATGGAGATACACCTAATAGAGTTATAGAAGGTTTAGAAAATATAATACCAGATAATTCTAATAAGCCTTATGATATGAAAGAAATAATTTATTCTATAGTAGATAATTCAGATTTTTATGAAGTTCAACCATTCTTTGCTCAAAATATAATAACTGGTTTTGCTAGAATAAATGGAGAATCTATAGGTATAGTAGCTAACCAACCAAAGGTTATGGCAGGATGTTTAGATATAAATGCATCTGATAAGTCTTCAAGATTTATTAGAACTTGTGATGCTTATAATATACCTATATTAAGTTTAGTAGATGTTCCAGGATTTTTACCAGGAACAGGCCAGGAATTTGGCGGAATAATAAGACATGGAGCTAAGATGTTATATGCTTATAGTGAAGCAACAGTTCCAAAAGTAACATTAATAACTAGAAAAGCCTATGGTGGATCATATCTTGCTATGTGTTCTAAAGATTTAGGCGCAGATATAGTTCTTGCATGGCCAAGTGCAGAAATAGCAGTTATGGGTCCAGAAGGGGCTGCTAATATAATTTTTAGAAAAGAAATAAAGGAATCATCAAATCCTCAAGATACAAGAAAAGAAAAAATAAAAGAGTATACTGATGAATTTGCAACTCCATATAAAGCCGCGGAGAGAGGGTTTGTAGATGATGTAATAGAACCAGCTATTACGAGAATAAGATTAGCTGATGCATTTGATATGTTATCATCAAAAAGAGAAGTTAGACCTCCTAAAAAGCACGGTAATATACCTCTATAGGAAGGTGGGGAAAATATGAATATAAGTGAATTGCTTGAATTAATGAAAAGTGATATATCATCACTTGGAATGGGAGAATTACTTTTAGGTGGTTTGGTAGTAACACTATTATCAATGGTAATGGTTTTTATAATATTAGTATTGATACAATATAGTATAAAGCTATTACAAAGAGAACCTAAGGAAAAACCAGTGGAAGTTAAAACTCAACAAGAGCAAGCTGCTACTATATCAAGTGATACTCAACCTAAGGAAGAGAATATTGAAGAGTTAGTATCGGTTATAACTGCAGCAATAGCAGCTTCAAGGGGAAATTCTGCTAATAATGTTGTGGTAAGAAGGATAGTTAGAACTAATAATACACAGGGAAACTGGCAAAGTATGACTGTATTAGATAGTGTTGAATAGCTTAGATAAAATGTGGGAGGAAATTAAAATGATAAAAAAATATAACATAACTGTTAATGGAAATGCATATGAGGTTGAAGTAGAAGAAGTTGGGGGAGTTTCATCATCTCAAGTTTCAAGACCATCAGTAGCCCAAGCTCCACAACCTCAAGCAGTAGCAACACCAAAACAAAAAGTAGAACCATCTCCTCAAGTATCTTCAATTCAAGGAGGAGATATTATAAATGCTCCAATGCCAGGAACTATAAATGATGTAAGAATTAAGGCTGGAGATAGTGTTAAGAAAGGTCAAGTATTATTGATATTAGAAGCTATGAAAATGGAAAATGAAATAATGGCACCTGCTGACGGAGTTATAGCTTCAGTAAATATATCTAAGGGTTCCTCAGTAAGTGCAGGAGATGTTTTAGTTGCATTTAAGTAAAAAATTCTAAAGGGGAAATTATAGAGAAGGGAGACTGACCCGTGGGAGAAGTTCTATATAATTTTATACAAACGATGGGGATTGTTAATATGGATTGGCGCCAGCTAGTAATGATAATAATATCATGTGTATTATTATACCTAGCTATAGCTAAAGGGTTTGAACCTTTGTTATTGATACCTATAGCTTTTGGGATGCTACTTTCAAATCTTCCTCTATCTGGAGTTATGTCTGAACCAGGTACATTAATACAATTTTTAAATCCGGAAAATATGCAAGAAGCTCAAAATGCACAACAAGGTATTTTCAAAAGTAGTATACACACAGCAACACCAGGGGGATTACTATATTATTTATTTCAAGGAGATGAACTTGGAATATTTCCTCCTTTAATATTCTTAGGGGTAGGAGCTATGACTGATTTTGGTCCACTTATATCTAACCCTAAAAGTATATTATTAGGAGCAGCTGCTCAATTTGGTATATTCTTCACTTTTATAGGTGCTTTATTATTTGGGTTTACTGCTCAAGAGGCATCTTCTATAGGAATAATAGGTGGAGCAGATGGTCCTACAGCTATATATTTAACAACAAAACTAGCACCACATTTATTAGCTCCTATAGCAGTTGCAGCATATTCATATATGGCATTAGTGCCTATTATACAACCTCCTATAATGAGAGCTTTGACTACTAAAGAAGAAAGAGCTATAGTTATGAAACAGACTAAAACTGTTTCTAAAAAAGTTAAAATACTATTCCCAATAATAGTTACAATAATAGTTTCATTATTATTACCATCAGCAGCTGTTTTAATAGGCATGCTAATGTTTGGAAACTTATTAAAAGAATCTGGTGCAACAGATAGATTATCTGACACAGCTTCAAATGCATTAATGAATATAGTTACTGTATTCCTTGGATTATCAGTTGGAGCTTCTGCACAAGCTGAAATATTTTTAAGTGCTCAAACTTTATTCATATTTGCACTAGGAATAGTAGCATTTGGTGTTGGAACTGGTACTGGCGTTATATTTGCTAAGATAATTAATATCTTTAGCAAGGAAAAAATGAATCCATTAATAGGATCAGCGGGAGTATCCGCAGTTCCTATGGCAGCGAGGGTATCACAAAAAGTAGTTCAAGAAGAAAACCCAGGAAACTTTATATTAATGCATGCTATGGGACCTAATGTAGCGGGGGTTATAGGTTCTGCAGTAGCAGCTGGTATATTATTGAGTTTATTTGGATAAAAAAGTAATGTAAAATAGTTTAGGTAAGAAGCTTAGTATCTTATATACTAAGCTTCTTCTAATTACATAGAGATTATAATTTATAAGAGAGGTGTATTTATGAGAGAGCAGATATTAAAGATGCTATTAGATAAAAACAAAGATTTTATTTCTGGAGAGGAAATATCTGAATTACTAGGAATATCTAGAACTGCAGTATGGAAACATATAAATAATCTTAAAAATCAAGGTTACAATATAGAATCTATAAATAAAAAAGGATATAGAATATCAGAAATTCCTGATGATATACTTACAAAAGAAAATATAGCATATAACTTAAAATCTGAATTTATAGGAAACAATATAATTCATTTTGACACTATAGATTCAACTAATAATTATGCAAAGAAAATAGCAAATGATATGGAAGATGGCACGGTTATAATAAGTGAAGAACAAACAAAAGGCAGAGGAAGGATGGGACGTAAGTGGTATTCTAGAAAAGGAGATGGAATATGGCTAAGTATAATATTAAAGCCAGATATAAATCCATACGATTGTCCATTTATAACATTAATAGCAGGTGCAAGTATTGTAGAAAGCTTAAATAAACTAGGTGTAAAAAGCAATATTAAATGGCCTAATGATATTATAGTTAATAATAAAAAGATATGTGGAGTATTGACTGAATTGGCAGCTGAAATAGATAAAGTAAATTATGTAGTTTTAGGCATAGGGATGAATGTTAAAACCTTAGATTTTGATGAAGATATAGAAAATATAGCTACGTCTTTATATAAAGAAGAATATAAGTTATCTAGAGTAGATATAGTTAGTGAAATATTAATGGAATTTGAAAATTTATATACTGACTATATAAATAATAAAGACAGAAAAGAAGTTTTGAATATATGTAAAAAATACTCTGCAATTTTAAATAAGAATATATATTTATTAAAAAATGGAGAAAAAACAAAGGCTAGATGTATAGATATAAACGAAGATGGAAATTTAATTGTGCAACTCGAGGATAATAGTATAAAAGAGATAATATCGGGAGAGGTATCTATAAGAGGAGAAGAGGGATATGTATAATAACATACTGGATGTAGGTGGAATAAAAGTTGGACAAGTAGAGGATTTAAATGGGCTGACAGGTTGTTCTGTTATAATATGCGAAAACGGTGCTACTTGCAGTGTAGATGTAAGGGGGGCTGCCCCGGGTACTAGAGAAACGGATTTACTAGATCCAATAAACTTGATTGATAAAGTTCATGCAGTTGTTTTATCGGGGGGATCGGCATTCGGACTTGAATCTACTTGTGGAGTAAGCAAATATTTAGAAAAAAAGGGTATAGGGTTTGATGTAGGTGTAACTAAAGTACCTATAGTTGTAGGTGCTGTATTATTTGACTTAGCTGTTGGAGACCATAAATCAAGGCCAGATATAAATATGGGATATAACGCTTGTGAAGTGGCATCAACTACAGAACTAAATCAAGGTAATTATGGGGCAGGATGCGGAGCGACTGTAGGAAAGCTTAAAGGCATGGACTATGTTACAAAAGGTGGAATTGGAAGTCATTCTATAAAGTTAGATAATGGACTGGTTGTATCAGCATTAATAGCTGTGAATGCCTTTGGAGATGTATATGAAAATGGAAAGATAATAGCTGGTACACTTTCAGAAGATAAAAACACATTTATAAATACATATGAAAGTATGAAAAATGGATCAAACAAAGGTGGATTTTCTATAGACAATACCACTATAGGAGTTGTAGTAACTAATGCAAAATTAACTAAATCAGAATGTAAAAAAGTGTCGCAAATGTCACATGACGGGTATGCTAAAGCTATTTTCCCAATACATACCATGTATGATGGAGATACAGTATTTACTCTAGCAACGGGTGAAGTAGAAGCTAATATAAATCTAGTAGGTTCAATGGCTGTAGAAGTAGTTCAAAAGAGCATAATAAATGCCATAAAAAGTGCACAAGGTATAAAAGATATAATATCTTATAATGAGATATATAAAGGGCAAGAATAATTGTATACAGAATAATTGACAATTGTATACAGAGTTGATAAAATAAATTTGTTGTGGCTGGCATCCAAAAAAATGGAGCTTGACTTATTTAAATGTAATATTATTTTAAAAACTAAAAAATTGTCCGGCATCTATGAAGAGCTGGAACGGAGGTGTAGCATTATTATGCAAGTACAAGTAAACAATGTTAAAAAAACTAATGTAAGAAGAATGACAATTATAGGTATGCTATCTGCCATATCTATAATATTATCTATGACTCCATTAGGATATATACCTATTGGACCAACTAAGGCCACTATCATGCATATACCAGTTATCATTGGGGCTGTAATGGAAGGGCCTATAGTAGGAGCAGCAATAGGGCTTATATTTGGATTTACTAGCTTAATGCAAGCTATAACAAACCCAACTATAACTTCGTTTGCTTTTATAAATCCACTAGTTTCTGTTTTACCTAGAATGCTTATAGGTATAGCTTCTTATTATGTATATACTGGTTTAATAAAAACGACTAAAAATAAATCAGTAGCTGCTATTGTAACAGGGGCTATAGGCTCCCTGACAAATACTATAGGGGTTTTAGGTATGATATATATATTATATGCCGCTCAATTTGTTAAAGCTATAGGAGGAGATACTAGCTCAGCAGGAGCCATCATCTTAGGAATAGGAACTACTAATGGAATTCCAGAAGCTATAGTATCCACACTAGTTGTAACAGGTGTTATAAAGGCTTTGAAAATAGGCAAAAATTAGAAAGAAGGTCAAAATAGATGCTTTTAGTATTTGATGTTGGAAACACCAATATGGTTTTAGGTGTATATGAGGGAAAGAAGCTTTTAAAAGACTGGAGAATAAGCACGGATAAAGAAAAAACTTCAGATGAATACGGAGTGCTTATAAATAATTTATTTCAGTTTGATGAATTAAATCTAAAAGATGTAAAAGACGTAATAATATCATCTGTAGTTCCTAATGTTATGCATTCACTTGAAAATTTTTCTATAAAATACTGCAAAAAACAGCCTTTAATAGTAGGGCCAGGTATAAAAACTGGCTTGAATATAAAGTACGACAATCCAAAGCAAGTAGGAGCAGATAGAATAGTAAATGCTGTCGCTGGTATTGAAAAGTATGGAACTCCTCTTATAATAATTGATTTTGGCACAGCTACAACATTTTGTGCAATATCTGAAAAAGGAGAGTATCTAGGAGGAACTATAGCTCCTGGAATAAAAATATCTAGTGAGGCATTATTCCAAAGGGCTTCAAAGCTACCAAGAGTAGAATTAGCAAAACCAGGGATGGCAATATGTAAAAATACTGTTTCTGCAATGCAATCTGGAATAATCTATGGTTATGTAGGATTGGTAGATAAAATTATAGATATGATGAAAATGGAATTAAAAAATAAAGACGTTAAAGTAATAGCAACAGGTGGACTATCATCTTTAATAGCATCAGAAACTGATAGGATAGATTTTGTAGATAAGTTTTTAACTTTAGAAGGGTTAAGAATGATATATGATAAAAATAGAGAATAATAATAAAGAATTGGATGTTTTATTCCAATTCTTTTTTTATAATATATTAGGATAATATATAAATTATAATAATAGTATATTAAGGAGATTTAATGATGAAAATAGGTAATGTTAATTTAGAAAACAATGTTTTTCTTGCTCCTATGGCAGGGGTTACAGATTTGCCGTTTAGATTACTATGTAAAGAGATGGATTGTGGGTTGTTATATACTGAGATGATAAATGCCAAAGCGTTATGTTATGATGATGAAAACACAAAGAAAATGCTAAGAATAGACAAAAAAGAACATCCAATAGCAGTTCAGATATTTGGCTCTGATGTAGATTTTATGGGAAGAGCTGCACAGATATTAAATGAATATCCAAATGAAATATTAGATATAAATATGGGATGTCCAGCTCCTAAAGTTGTTAAAAATGGAGATGGATCTGCACTTATGAAAAATCCTAAATTAGCAGAAGCTATATTAAAAGAAGTAGTTAAGAATTCTAAGAAACCTGTAACTTTGAAGATAAGAAAAGGATGGGACGACAATAGTGTAAATGCAATAGAAATAGCAAAAATAGCGCAAGATGCAGGGATAAGTGCTATAGCGGTACATGGAAGAACTAGAGAGCAATATTATTCTGGAAAAGCTGATTGGGATATAATATCAAAGGTAAAAGAAAATGTTAGTATACCTGTAATTGGAAATGGAGATATTTTTGATATACAGGATGCTATAAATATGATTAATAAAACCAAATGTGATGCCATAATGATAGGTAGAGGATCTCAGGGAAACCCTTGGATATTTAAAAGAGTAGATCACTATATTAAAACAGGAGAAGTTCTTTGTGAACCTACGTTAGAAGAAAAAATAGATACTGCTATAAGACATATACAACTAGCTGTAGAAGAAGATGGAGAGTATATAGCAGTACGAGAAATGAGGAAGCATGTATCGTGGTACCTCAAAGGGCTAAAAAAATCTGCTAAAATCAGAGATGAAATAAATAAAATCGAAAGTGTTGAAGGTGTTATAGGTCTATTAAGCCAATACAAACAGGAATCCTTGACACAGCAATAATAGTAGATTATAATATAGCGCATAAATAAATTGGAATAAAATAGGTATAAACCTAGAAAAAATATCTAAATATATTTTAAAAGAGGAGTTGTAGGGGTTATGGAAAAGAAGGAAATATTATTAACTGAAGATGGTTATAGAAAGATAGAAGAAGAGTTAGAGTTTCTTAAGGCTGTTAGAAGAAGAGAAGTTGCTGAAAGAATAAAGGTAGCTATATCTTTTGGGGATCTATCAGAGAATGCTGAATATGATGAAGCTAAAAATGAACAAGCTCAACTAGAAGAAAGAATAATAAAGCTTGAAAATATGATTAGAAAAGCGGTTATAATCGACGAGTCTAAGATAGATATAAATGAAGTTACGGTAGGATCAATAGTTAAAGTTAAAGATATAGAGTTTGACGAAGATGTAGAGTATACAATAGTAGGTTCTGCAGAGGCAGATCCATATGATTTCAAAATTTCAAATGAGTCTCCCGTTGGAAGAACTCTTTTAGGGAAAAAGGTAGGAGATATAGTGGACGTTCATGTGCCAGATGGCATTGCAAAGTTTGAAATATTAGAAATAAGAAGATAGATATGGAGGTATAACAAATGAATAATGAAGAATTAAATAAACAAAATCTTCAAGCTGATGAAGATCTTAATGAAATGCTAAAAATCAGAAGAGAAAAACTTCAGAAGTTACAAGAAATGGGAAAGGATCCATTTAAAGTAGAAAAGTATGATCAAACTCACCATACTGATGAAATAAAAGAAAATTTTAATGAGTTCGAAGGGAAAAGTGTATCTATAGCTGGCCGTATAATGAGCAAAAGAATACAAGGAAAAGCTGGATTTATAGATATTCAGGACCAAGAAGGTAGAATACAATGTTATGTAAGACAAGATAGAATAGGAGAAGAAGATTATTCTATATTTGTTACATATGATTTAGGAGATATTATAGGTATTAAAGGAGAAGTATTCAAAACTAAGAAAGAAGAAATATCTGTAAAAGCTAATGAAGTAGTTTTATTGTCTAAATCTCTTCAAATTCTTCCAGAAAAATATCATGGTTTAAAAGATCAAGATTTGAGATATAGACAAAGATATGTGGACTTAATTGTTAACCCAGAAGTTAAAAATGCATTTTTAATAAGAAATAAAGCTACAAAAGCTTTAAGAGAGTATCTAGATGAAAGAGGATTCTTAGAAGTAGATACACCTATATTAAACACTATAGCAGGTGGAGCATCTGCAAAACCTTTTATAACTCACCATAATACTTTAGATATAGATATGTATCTAAGAATAGCTAATGAATTATATTTAAAGAGGCTAATAGTAGGCGGATTTGAAAAAGTTTATGAAATGGGTAGAATGTTTAGAAATGAAGGAATGTCAATAAAACACAACCCAGAATATACTGCCATGGAATTATATCAAGCTTATGCAGACTATAAAGATATAATGGAATTAACGGAAAATATAGTAGCTTATATGGCTCAAAAATCACTAGGAACAACTAAACTTAATTATCAAGGTACAGAAATAGACTTAACTCCACCTTGGAAGAGAATGAGTATGCAAGAAGCTGTTAAGGTTTACGCAGGAGTTGATTTTGATACGATAAAAACTGATGAAGAAGCTATAGAAATAGCTAAACAAAAAGGTATAGAAATAACACCAGAAATGACTAGAGGGGAAGTTATAAATTCTTTATTTGAAGAATTCGGAGAAGAGCATCTAATTCAACCTACATTTATAACTCATCATCCAGTAGAGGTGTCGCCTTTAGCTAAGAGAAATCCAGAAGATCCAAGTATAACCAATAGATTTGAAGCATTTGTAAATAGATGGGAAATTGCAAACGCATTCTCAGAACTTAATGATCCAATAGATCAAAGAGGAAGATTTATGGCTCAATTAAGAAAGAGAGAATTAGGTGATGAAGAAGCTCAAATGCTAGATGAAGATTTCTTAAATGCTCTAGAAGTAGGGCTGCCACCTACAGGAGGACTAGGGATAGGTATAGATAGAGTTATGATGTTACTTACAAACTCACCGTCTATAAGAGATGTAATATTATTCCCTACTATGAAACCTATAAATAATAACTCAACAAATAATAATATAGAAGAATAATAAAAAAATCGCTACGATCATGTCGCCAATGACCTTGAAAATCACGGACTTTGCGCAAGTTTAGTAGTTGGAAATTAAAAAGGTCTTCCTAATCTTTAGGGAGACTTTTTTTATTATAAGGAAATTCAACATAATATCAAACTAAATGATATCGCATTATGTATATATTAAATATATTGTAAACAAAAGAGAATAATATAATAAAATGCCGAAGATATATACAATAATTTTACTAAAGGAAATAAGAATAAGTTTTAGAAATCTATTAAATATATAAAATTTTAATTTTATTTTTGGGAGGAGTAGTTATATGTTCTTAATCAACTGGATATGTTTAATAAGTATATCATTATTAGTTTGTCAGGTTATGATTCATTTTTGTAAAATGGCAGTGTCAGATGTAAAGGTGCGTAAAGTTATAAAAGTAAATAAAGAAGTGGCTAAAACTCCTAGTTATGCATTTGAATATTATTATCCAGAAAAAATAGCTAAATAAAATCATAATAAATATTTAAAATCCTATTTAAAAGTAATTAATATCTTGATAGAATTATATATATTTATGAACATTAAGTATATATAATTTTGTTTTGAAAAAAAATATATAAAACTATTGACGACTTGTTTTATACATGATATAGTATTACTTGTCCCTAAGGAAAGGGCAAATAAAATTGAACTTTGAAAATTAAACAGTAGGTCAATTAACACACCATTTATTTATAAAGTAATGCCAAGTTTATCATGAGAGTTTGATCCTGGCTCAGGATGAACGCTGGCGGCGTGCCTAACACATGCAAGTCGAGCGAGGACTTCGGTCCTAGCGGCGGACGGGTGAGTAACGCGTGGGTAATCTGCCTCATACACACGGATAACATACCGAAAGGTATGCTAATACGAGATAACATTAAGAAATGGCATCATTTCTTAATCAAAGAATTTCGGTATGAGATGAGCCCGCGTCCCATTAGCTAGTTGGTAAGGTAAAAGCTTACCAAGGCGACGATG
>NZ_JCANUR010000017.1:0-58503 GCF_059569055.1 Sporacetigenium mesophilum DSM 16796
CGCGAGCTGGGTTCAGAACGTCGTGAGACAGTTCGGTCCCTATCCGTCGCAGGCGTAGGAAATTTGAAAAGACCTGTCCTTAGTACGAGAGGACCGGGATGGACGTACCTCTGGTGCACCAGTTGTCACGCCAGTGGCATAGCTGGGTAGCTACGTACGGAATGGATAAGCGCTGAAAACATCTAAGCGCGAAGCCGACTTTGAGATAAGATTTCCCACCGTAAGGGTAAGACCCCAGAAAGACTACCTGGTTGATAGGTTCAAGGTGTAAGTTCAGTAATGGATTTAGCTTATGAATACTAATAGGTCGAGGACTTGACCATTAATATGCTGTTTAGTTTTGAAATTGCTAAACGTAAAAAAGCACTTCTATTAATTTAGAAGTGTTTTTTTGATGTTTAGACATATAAAAATTTATAAACTTAACTTACAGGCCTGATTTTAATATCATTAAAAATATGATGTTTTTAAATTTTTTATGTTTAAAGTAGCTTATATTTTGTTTTAAGAAATGTATAATAATTACCTTAGATGTAAAAAATAATAACAAAAATATAGGAGGTAAAAAACTATGCAAATGAATACTCGTGATATAGTTATGAAGAAATTATTAGATGCACAGGAAAACGTACGTGACTTTGAAACATATTCAAAACAAATAGAAGACAAAAACGTGGCATCAATGTTTAAAAATTTCGCGGAAGAATGTGGTGCTCAAGCTAGTAAATTACAAGTTGTAATGGACAAGATGGATAAATACTAAAATATAAAAATTTAATAAATATATTTTATATAAATTAAAATGACTATATTTATCATAAGTATAAATATAGTCATTTTTTTAATTACAAGGATATTATAATTTATCCGGTTTAAGGATAAGTTGTAATATCAGACTAATATGCTTGAGCAACGGATCTGTTCTTCAAGATCGTTGGCGACATAAGCATAGCGAATCTTTCTAGTGTTTTTGAAAATAAATAAGTAGCTTAGGGGGATATCTTATGAGATATAAGCTTACGAATAATAAGAAGATATCTATTAAATTTATATTGTTATATTTGTTTACTGTATTACTTTTCGCAATTATTTACACTAGTATAGTAAATCAATTCTATCATTCTACTTCAAAATATGAAAATATATTAAATTCAGAACTTATGACAATAGAAAATGAGGTAAATTATTCTATAACTGATAACTTTAGAGAATATCACAAATCAAGTGTTATATACTTAGATGAAAATAAGAACTGGATATTTTGTATAGATGATTTAGAAATAAAAAAAGTAAATTTAAACGTTGATGAATTGATTTTTGATATATCAGTACTTGTTAGAAACATGTCAGATTTTGAAACAAAATACACGACTACATTTTATTTTAAAGTAAATAGAGAGGATAAGATTGATAAAGAAGGTTACGTATACAGGTTAGGAAAAATTAGTTTTAAAGATAATACTACTTATATTCCAGAGTTACGAAATATAAATTTTTCTCAGTTGTTTTATTTAGAAAATGGAAATGTAAAAAAAGAACAAATAGGGCTAAAATTATCACATAAATTAGAAAAAAATATAAATGAATTTATAGATAGTACAGATGGATTACCTAGTAGGAATATAGGAAATTCTATTGCTAGATTTAAATTATATTTCCCTAGAATGTTATATTTAAGTATGGTCACTATTACTACATTAGGATATGGTGATATTGTTCCTTTAACTAATACAGCTAGAATATTAATAGGCGTAGAATCTACCCTTGGAATAATAATTATGGGTTGGTTTGTAAACTCAAAGGTAAATAGCAAATAAAGTTACATTCCTTATCTCTTATATATTTTATAAGGTATATATAATAACTTGTCTGTATATAATTATGTAATAAATGAATAATTGGACAGGAAGTGATTTCTATGAAAAAGTTAGTATTTTTTCTAATAGTAATTTACATAATGAATGTTTATACAGATATGGATTTAAAAGATATTTATAATACAAGTATAAATAAAGCTATATTATTAGGAGAAAATATTGATTTAATAAAGGAAGGTATATTACAGGATAAATATACAATAAAATCAAATGAAAATAAATTTGATGTGGATTCTAACTCAAATAATATAGAAACTATTGTACAGTCAAGCACGACAAGTTCAAAAATAGATAATTTTTGTAATATAAAGTTAGGAACTTCAGAAAATGAAGTTATATCATTAATAGGAAATCCATCTAGAATAGATTTAAGTGAATATGGATTTAATTGGTATGTGTACAATCAATATAAAAATAAATTTGCCATGGTTGGAATTGATAATGGCAAAGTTGTAGGATTATATACTAATTCATTACAATCAAATTTAATAAAAACTATAAATTTTAGTAAAGATAGAACATATGTATTAAGTAAATATGAACCTTTAGAATATAAGAAAAAAGGATATACTAAATTTATAATAAGTTCAAAAGGTGAATATGATGTTTTAGAATTTAGAGATATGTATGTAACTGTCTTTTATGATATTTATAATAGCTATAAGATAATTTCTTATCAAATAATAGATAAAAATACAGAAGATAAATCAAAAGATATATATCCAGAATATAGTGAGGATTTAAGAGAAAGTTTTGAAAGAGAAGTTATAGATTTAACAAATAGCGTAAGAGATAAATATAATTTATCAAGAGTAAAATATGATAATAAAGCTCAAGCTAGTTCTAGGAAGCATAGTTTGGATATGAAACAAAATAATTTTTTTGATCATATTAATTTGAGAGGTCAAGATCCTTTTGATAGAATGAAAACAGAAAATATAAATTATAAATTAGCTGGAGAAAATATAGCTGCAGGTCAAACTAGTGCTATATTTGCACATGAAGCATGGATGAATTCTGAAGGACATAGAAAAAATATCCTAAATAACTATGAAAAATTAGGTGTAGGAGTAGAATTTGGAGGGAATTATAAGATATATTATACTCAAAATTTTTACACTGACTTAAGATAAATTTATAGTAAAAGGAGACATAATTATGAACAGAAGAAAAAAAATGCTATTGTTTATGCCAATAATATTAATAGCCATATCATTGTTTGCTATACAAAGGATAAATATATATTCTGAAGAAAATGATAATTTAATAATTAAAAACGGTCCGAGAAATGAAAAAGTTATAGCTATTACATTTGACGATGGACCACATCCAAAAGAAACAAATCAAATATTAGATGTCCTTAAAGACTATGATGTAAAAGCTACATTTTTCGTAGCAGGAAAACATGTAGAATGGTATCCAGAGGCTGTTATAAGAGCTACTAAAGAAGGTCATGAAATAGGAAATCATACCTTCAGCCACCCTGATATAAAATCAATAAGTAAAAGTCAATTAGAACAAGAACTATTAAAAGCTCAAAATATTATTTATGATAAAACAGGTAAAAAGCCTACTTTATTCAGACCACCTTATGGAAGCTATAATAAAAATATTGTAGAGCTATCAAAAAAACATAATTATAAAATAGTATTATGGTCTACTTTAGACGCAAAAGACTGGTCAACAACATCACCTAATAAAATAGCAAATGTCATACTAAATAAAGTTACAAATGGAGATATTTTAGTTTTACATGACTATGGAACTATACATCCTAATCCAACTATTCAAGCTTTGAGAATATTTATTCCCGAAATGAAAAAGCGAGGATATGAATTTGTAACAGTATCTGAACTAATAAATTATTCAAAAGATAAAAAGGCTAATGAATTTGATAATACACAATTAAAAGATAGTAAGAACTAATCTAGGATTTATAATCCTAGATTTTTTTATTTGCAACTTTAATGAAATTATTTGAAATATTAAAAACATTTTATAAGAAATTAAATACTATATATAAAGAAGTAAATATAATCCAAGCAATAAATTAATCTCTTATAAGGGATGTGGTTCTAATATATGTTTAATAAGATATATGAAAAAAAAGAATTCATAATCTTTCATATAAAAGGGGGATATATAGCTTATAATAGAAAAAAAGAGTTTCAAGATGGGCACACACATTTAAGAAATTTTAATTCAGCTAAAACAGCAATAGACCTAGTATCAAAAAATAAAGTTCCTAAAAGTACAGATAAATATTATTTAACAAGTCTAATAAGGCTTTCTAATGATGAAAAATATATCAAAAAAATAAAAGAATTAATGATATCTATACACTAAAAAGAAACATTTAAAAAAGGAGCATATGCTCCTTCTTTAATTTCCAACTACTAAACTTGAACAAGGTCCCATCTGGTCGTTGACCACATGAGTATAGGGAATTTTTTACTCCCATTTTGGAATATTAAATTTTTCTGGATTTTTTATTCTCAAACCCTCGTCTTCAGAAATTATATAGCTAGAAATTCCTTGTTTATCGTACTCTTTAACGTGTTTAATTGCTTCTTTTTTATTCATGGGTTGAGAAATAGACTTATTATCAGCTCTAATTATAACATATCTATCCATATTCACTCCTCCAATTTAGATAGATTAAAAATCAAAAATCTTTTAAATTTTAATATTATAGTTTGTTTTATTTATAGTTAATATACACTATTTAGTAACCAAAAATCTTACAAAATAATTGTAGATAAGATAACTAATATTGACAATCTTTTCCGAACACATATATAATGAATTATAAAAGATAAATTTGTGAATATTTTAAATTTATTTTAAGGGGAAATAAATAGGATTTGTAGATTCTTATATGGATTCTTACAGAGTAAATATCATGCGTTAAGTGTTAGAAGATGGGAAGTAGCTTCTAAACGAAGGAGATAGTATCTTCGCGGTATGGTATTGCATCCGCTGTGAGAAGGTTGTAATTTATTTAAAATAAAACACACCCTTCTGATTAGGGGTGTGTTTTTTGTTAAAATGATAACAAATCAAAGGGGGTATGAAGAGTGATATTAATGATAGATAATTATGACTCTTTTGTTTACAACTTAGTTCAGTTTTTAGGAGAACTAGGAGAGGAAATAGTGGTTAAGAGAAATAATGAAATAACAGTAGAAGAAATATCAAAATTAGCTCCAGAGATAATAGTTTTATCTCCAGGACCCTGTTCACCTAATGAAGCTGGCATTTGTACTGATGTTGTAAATTACTTTAAAGGTAAAACACCTATACTAGGTATATGTCTAGGGCATCAAACAATAGGACATGTATTCGGAGGAAATGTTGTTAAAGCAATAACACCAGTCCATGGAAAAGTACATTCTATTAAACATAATAACAGTGGTGTATTCAAGAACTTAAATAATCCTTTAAATGTAACAAGGTATCATTCGTTAATTGTGGATAAAGAGTCTTTACCAGAAGAACTTGAAATAACAGCTTATACAAATGAAGGGGAAATAATGGGCTTAAGACATAAAAAATATCTTATAGAAGGAGTCCAATTTCATCCTGAAGCTATACTTTCAGAACAAGGCCATGATATATTAAGAAATTTTATTAATGAAGCAAGGTCTCAAAGGGGGGAATAACATGATAGTAAATTTAAATACAAAACTAAATTCTTTTGAATTATTTACTATATTTAGAAATGATGATCATAGTTTTATGCTAGATAGTGCAATGGGACAAGATAATTTAGGAAGATACTCTTTTATAAGTTCAAACCCATTTAAAATCTTAAAATATAAAAATAGCAATGAAAATCCACTTAATTCTCTAAAAGAGGAATTAAGTAAATATAATGTAATAAATAATTCGCATCTGCCATTTATTGGAGGTGCAGTAGGGTATTTATCTTATGATTTAGGTAATTATATGGAGAAACTACCTCGTAGCGCTGTAGATGATACTAATGTGCCAGATTTATACTTTGGATTATATAATTGGGTAGTAGTAATAGATCATCTAGAAAATAAAACTTACATAGCTACCCCTAATATAGATGAACAAGAAGAAAAAATCCTAGTAGATAAAATAAATAAAAGGATAATTGAAGCTGAAGCAAATGGAATTGATCCCATTTGCTATGAAGAAAAAAATATAGAGCCAACTAAATTAGTTTCTAACTTCAAAAAAGAAAACTATTTACAAGCAGTAGAAAAAGTTAGAGAATACATAAGAAATGGAGATATATATCAAGCAAATTTAACACAGAGATTTAGCGGTAAGACATCTCTATCTAGTTATGAATTATATAGAGATTTAAGAAGAATAAGTCCAGCGCCATTTGGAGCATTTTTAAACTTCAATGGAACTCATATATTATCGAATTCTCCAGAGAGATTCATAAAATTCTTTAAAAACACTATAGAGACAAGGCCTATAAAAGGGACAAGACCTAGAGGTAAAACAGTAGAAGAAGATTTATTACTTCAAGAAGAACTTAAAAATAGTGAAAAAGATAAATCTGAACTATTAATGATAGTAGACCTAGAAAGAAATGATTTAGGTAAAGTATCTAAAATTGGAACTGTTAAAGTTCCTGAATTATTTGTTATAGAACCCTACGCCAATGTTCATCATTTAGTAGCAACGGTTATAGGGGAGTTAGAGGAAGGTAAAGACTGTATAGATATAATAGAAGGTACTTTTCCAGGTGGCTCTATAACTGGAGCTCCAAAGATAAGATCAATGGAGATAATAGATGAGCTTGAACCAACACAAAGAAATGTATACACAGGATCGATTGGTTATATAGGCTTTAATGGAGATCTGGATTTAAATATAGCTATAAGAACTATTATAAAACAAGATCAAAATATACACTTCCAAGTAGGAGGAGGTATAACTTGGGACTCAAATCCAGAAGATGAGTATCAAGAAACAATAGACAAGTCAAGATCTATGATGAAAGCGCTAAGAGGTTATTATGAAGAATAACGTGTCTTTTAATAGTACGCTTTCTAGGTTTGGAATAGGCTTATTTGAAACTATAAAAATTAAAAATAAAAAACCTATACGTATAGATAAACACCTAGATAGACTATATAATTCTATAGATAAACTGAATGTTAATTTCACTATAGATAAAAATGAAATATATGAATTGATAAACTTATATATTGAAGATAAAAACATTTTAAATGGCGCTCTTAGAATTACAGTTTGTGACGAAGGTTATAACTTTTCAACACGAGATATACCTTACAAGAAAGAGCATTATGAAAAAGGATTTAAAATAACTATATCTCCAATAAAAAGAGGCTTGAGTGAGATATACAGGCATAAAACTACAAACTACTTTGAAAATATATATTCGAAAAATTATGCTACACAAAATGGATTTGATGAAGGATTATTTATAGATTTAAATGAATATATACTTGAGTGCTCTATGAGTAATATATTTTTTATAAAAGAAAATAGAATATATACTCCAAAAAAAGAATCACCAATATTAAATGGGATAATGAGAACTTGCGTTATAGATATTTGTAAAACTCTAGATATAATATGTATAGAAGATGATATAAAAATAAGTGATTTAGACAAATTCGATTTTTGTTTTATAACTAATAGTCTGATGGAACTTATGAAGGTTAAAAGTATTGATAATGTTATATATGAAGATACAAATAACACCTTTGAAAAAATAATAAATAACATATAATCATCTTTGTGTTAGGGGGCCTTATATATGGTAGATGCAGAGTATACAAATATTAAGGAAATATATGAAAACGAATTAAAAAGCATAATAGAAAGTAAAAATGTAAAGTCTGTATTAATAGTTGGATCAGCCAAAGATATAGATTTTGAAGTTGCTAAGGATATAAATGATATAGATTTGTTCGTTATTACTGAAGAAGGATTTGGTCAAACAAGAGAGATAAAATTAATTAAAGAAATAGAATTTGATATAAACTATTTTCCTATTTCTTTAGCAGATGAATTTGTAAGAAATAATGAATATTTCTTTATACAAGCTATGAAAAATGCAAATCTTGTGTATGATGAAAATGATTTAGGAAAATTATATATACAAAAGAGTTTACAAAAATATAGCCAAGGACCAAATGAACTTACAAAAAGCGAAAAATCTAAGCTTTCATATGAAATTCAAAGTACTTTAAAAAGGTTAGTAGATAACAATAGTTATGATAGAATGGAATATGAATTATTATCTAATTTATGTGTAAGAGATCTTATAAAAAGTTATTTTATGCTAAATAAAAAATGGGTACCAAAAGATAAAAAATTATTTAGTGTTTTAAAAAAAGACAATAAAGAATTATATGAGTTAGTAAATAAATACTACCAAGAACATAGTAGTATCCAATTAGAAAAAATATATAATTATGTATTTAAAAATATAAAAATAGTAGATTATATAAAAATGAATTATTAAGGAGGTATAATTATGGAAGATATGAATAGAGAGAAAATAAAAAGAGCGGTTAGAGATATTTTAGAAGCTATAGGAGAAGATCCAGATAGAGAAGGACTTCTAGATACTCCAGATAGAGTGGCTAGAATGTATGAAGAGATATTCTCAGGTATTCATGAGGATGCTAGAAAACATCTGCATGTACATTTCCAAGATGAAAAACATGAAGAATTAGTATTAGTTAAGGATATACCTTTTTACTCATGCTGTGAGCATCATTTAGTGCCATTCTTTGGTAAAGCGCATATAGGATACTTACCAAAAGGCGGAAAGTTAACAGGGCTTTCAAAACTTGCTAGGGTAGTTGAAACTATAGCAAAAAGACCTCAACTACAAGAGCGTATAACTAAAGATGTGGCAGAAATAATAATGGAAGAATTAGAACCATATGGAGTTATAGTCGTTGTTGAAGCTGAACATATGTGTATGACTATGAGAGGTGTTAAAAAGCCAGGATCTAAAACAATAACATCAGCAGTAAGAGGTATATTCCAAAAAGATATAGCTGCAAGAGCTGAAGCAATGAGCTTAATAAACATGAGATAGTAGGGGGAACTTTTGATGTTTGAATTTGGAAAAAGAACGTATATAATGGGAATATTAAATGTTACTCCAGATAGTTTTTCTGATGGAGGAGATTTTACAAATATTGATATAGCAATTGACCATGCTAAAGATATGGTTAATAAAGGTGCAGATATAATAGACTTAGGAGCAGAGTCTACAAGGCCAGGATATACTAAAATTAGTGATGAAGAAGAGATCGAAAGGCTTTTACCAGTTATAAAAAGATTAACTAAAGAAATAAATGTACCTGTATCTGTAGATACGTATAAATCAGAGGTTGCTAAATCAGTTTTAGATAACGGTGTTCATTTAATAAATGATATTTGGGGACTTCAATACGATAAAAATATGGCAAATGTAGTTGCAGAGTATAATGCCTATGTATGTATAATGCATAACCAAGACGGAACAAATTATGATAAGGACATAATGGATAGCATAAAAGACTTTTTACTAGAAAGTATAAAAATAGCAAAAGAAGCTGGAATAAAAGATGATAAAATAATATTAGATCCAGGTATCGGATTTGGCAAAAACTATGAACAAAACATAGAGGTGCTTAGAAGACTAGGCGAACTTAAAGACCTAGGTTACCCTATACTTCTTGGAACATCCAGAAAATCTACAATTGGCAAAATACTTAATGTCACTCCAAAAGAAAGAGTTGAAGGCACTATAGCTACAACTGTGGCTGGAATAATCGATGGAATCGACATAGTTAGGGTACATGATGTAAAAGAAAATCTAATGGCAGCAAAAGTAGCAGATGCTATATATAGAAGGTAGGTATGGCATGGATAAAATATTATTGAATAACTTAGGATTTTATGGATATCATGGAGTTTTAAAAGAAGAAAGTGTATTAGGTCAAAAATTCTTTATAGATATTGAATTATACATAGATACTAAAAAAGCTGGATTGAGTGATAATATGTATGATTCAGTGAGTTATGCAGAGGTTTATGAAATAGTTAAAAACATAACACAAAATAAAAGATTTAATCTAATAGAAGCTTTAGCAGAAAATATAGCTCTTAGTGTATTTGATAAATTTGAATTGATTAAGGAGATAATGGTAAGAATAAAAAAACCTGAGGCTCCAGTTAATGGTATATATGACTATTTTGGAGTTGAAATAAGGAGAAATAGAAATGACTAAAGCCTATCTGGGATTGGGAACTAATATAGAAAACAGGTTGAATTTTTTAAACGAAGCTTGTAAATTAATAGAAAAGATTCCGGATACTACTATAACTAAGAAATCAAAGATCTATGAAACTAAAGCTTGGGGATATACAGACCAAGCTGATTTTCTAAATCTATGTTTAGAAGTTAACACAAATCTATCTCCAATGGAACTATTAAAGAACTGCCAAAATATAGAACTTAAATTAAAAAGAGAAAGAGTTTTAAGATGGGGCCCAAGAACTATAGATATTGACATTTTATTTTATAATGATATAATTTCAAATGATGAAATCTTAACTATACCACATCCTAGGATTCACAAGAGAGCATTTGTTATGATTCCTTTAATGGATTTAAATGAAAATTTAGTAATAAACAACAATACTATAAAGGAACATTTACAAAATATTACTCTAGAAGAGATGGATGAAGTAAAGGAGTTTATAGGTAATGACTAAAAACCTATCTAAAAATAAAATAAATATAAAAATAAATGATAAATTAATATTACCTGAAGATAAACTTATAATAGCTGGGCCTTGTGCTATAGAAAGCTACGAACAACTGTTACAAACAGCGCAGTATGTAAAGTCTAAAGGTGCCAATATGTTAAGAGGCGGTGCATTCAAACCTAGAACATCGCCATATTCATTTCAAGGAATGAAAGAAGAAGGCTTAGAAATATTAAGTCAAGTTAAAAAGGAAGTAGATATTCCAATTATAACAGAACTAATGGATGTTAGAGAGCTTGAAAAAGTTTATGAAGTTGCGGATATTATACAAATAGGGTCTAGGAATATGCAAAATTTCCCTCTTCTTATAGAGGTTGGAAAACAGAATAAACCTGTTATGTTAAAAAGAGGAATATCCGCTACTATAAAAGAATGGATAAATTCGGCTAAGTATATATCAATGGGTGGTAATAATAATATAATTATGTGCGAAAGAGGAATAAGAACCTATGATGATTATACTAGAAATACACTAGATTTGGCTGCAGTCCCTATAATTAAAAAAGAAACTGGGTATCCAGTAATTGTTGATCCAAGTCATGCTACAGGAATAAGATATTTAGTAAAACCGATGTCCTTAGCTGCTTTTGCATCAGGAGCAGATGGTATAATGGTTGAAGTTCACCCTAATCCACCAGAAGCTTTATGTGATGGAGAGCAATCGTTGTATTTTGAAGAATTTGAAGAACTTATGAATTCAATAAATTATATGAAAGAGAGGCTTATTTAAGCCTCTCTGTATTTTTTTGCTTATGGTGCAGATAATATCTTATATTATTAAAAAGAATTTTATAATTATAGAAGGAGTTTTACAAAAAAAGTCGAAATATAGTAAAATGTGTATTTGACAAATTGTAAATATATTGTAAAATGGTAATATTGCAAGTACACCTATATCTAAGAAGGTGATAAAATGAGTACGAATATGCAAGATGTCATTGACGAGATTAAATCAAGAACTGACATAGTAGACATTATCTCAAACTACATATCCGTTAAATCATCAGGAACAAACTATAAGGCTTTATGTCCATTTCATTCAGAAAAGACGCCATCCTTTTATATAAGCCCTCAAAAACAAATATATAACTGTTTTGGATGTGGCGAAGGTGGAGATGTAATAAAATTTGTTATGAAAATGGAAAATAGTGACTTTATGGATTCGGTGAAAATGCTAGCTGAAAAATGTGGAATAGAGATAAATAACAACGTGGATGAGGAAACGAAAAAAAATATTCAAAAGAATAAGCTTTTAATAGATATCCATGTAGAAACAGCTAGATATTATTTAGCTATTTTACTCCAAACACAAAATAAAGGTTATCAATATCTAACAAACAGAGGTTTAGATGATAAGACTATGAAAAACTTTGGATTAGGTTATGCACCTAATGATTGGCAAGGTTTATTTAATTATCTTACTAAGAAAGGTTATGAGATAGAAGATTTATTAGATAGTGGACTAGTAATGAGAAAAAAAGATGGCAATGGATACCGTGATAGGTTTATAAATAGGGTTATTTTTCCTATATTCGATTATAAAGGCAGTGTAATA
Organism: Sporacetigenium mesophilum DSM 16796; assembly: GCF_059569055.1. Taxonomy (NCBI): domain Bacteria; kingdom Bacillati; phylum Bacillota; class Clostridia; order Peptostreptococcales; family Tepidibacteraceae; genus Sporacetigenium; species Sporacetigenium mesophilum. Next base: position 12,220 of record NZ_JCANUR010000017.1, read on the forward strand.
GGTTTTGGAGGTAGAGTATTAGATGATTCACTGCCAAAATATTTAAATTCGCCAGACACGCCTATATTCAATAAAAGAAATAATCTTTATGGACTTAATTTTGCTAAAAAAAATATAAATAATAAAACGCTAATATTGGTAGAAGGATATATGGACTTAATAAGTTTAGCTCAATATGGTGTTAAAAATGTTGTTGCGACACTAGGTACTGCTCTTACAGAAGACCAAGGGAAATTAATTAAAAAGTATATAGATACAGTTATAATATCTTATGATTCTGATAACGCGGGAATAAATGCAAGTTTAAGAGCAATTGATACTTTAACTAAACTAGACATAAATGTAAAAGTATTAAATTTAGAAGAAAGCAAAGATCCTGATGAATTTATAAGAAATTATGGACTTGAAGAATTTAATAAAGCTATAAATAACTCTATAAATTATATACAATTTAAAACAAATATAATAAGAAAAAATTATAATCTAAATAGTGGAGAAGACAAGATAAAATTTACAAAAGAAATAGTAAAACTATTTAAAAGCATAAAAAGTCCAGTTGAAATAGATTATTATGTAAATTTATTAAGTAATGAAACTGGCATAAGTACAGATTCATTAAAGAAAGAAATATATGGCAAAAACTATATAGAACCTATTAAAAACAAGGGTTCTTGGCATAATAAATCTGTAGATAAGAAAATAGAAAAACCGAAAATAATAGAAAAAGGCAAAGAAATAATAGAAAAAAAACTTATAAAAGTATTAATAGAAAATAAAGAAATAAGAAGTAAAGCGTTGTTAAAATTAGATAAAGAAGATTTCATTTTAAAAGATAGCAAAGAAATTATAAATTATATGATTAAAAATGAAGATTTGGATAAAATAAGTATTGACAAATTAAAAAGTTTGAACATATCTGAAAATTATATAGATGATATAAATAAAACTACAATAGATAATATTAATTATGAACAAAACAAAAGTATAGAAGAACTCATAAAAACTATTAAAAACAATAGTATTCAATATAAAATAGATGAGTTGTTAATAGAACAAAAAAATATAGAACGCTTGTCAAAGAGCGAAAATATAGATGCGAAAGAGGTAGATGAAAAAGTTATGAAAATTGCTTTAGAAATAATACAACTTAGAAAATCTTTACACTAAATATAATCTAGAAAGGAGGTCATTGTATTGGATAATCAAAATGTTAAAAAGAATAAAAAAGTAACAGCTAAGAGCTTAATAGAAAAAGGCAAAAAGGCAGGTTCACTAACTCTTGGTGAAATAATGGAAGCTTTTGCTGAAACTGACTTAGATAAAGATCAAGTAGAAAATCTATACGAAACACTAGGTCATTTAGGCATAGAAGTTATAGAACAAAAAAATAATAAAGCGGATTTTGATTTTGGAAATGATGACTTAGAAGTCGGCGATATAGATGAAGAAAGTAAAGAAGATGAAGAAGATGTTGAATTAATGGATCTACAAAATATAGATATGTCTCTTCCTAAGGGAATAAGTATAGATGATCCAGTAAGAATGTACCTTAAAGAAATTGGTAAAATACCTTTGCTAAAGCCGCATGAAGAAGTTGAATTAGCAAAAAGAATGCATGACGGCGATGAAGCAGCCAAAAAAAGACTGGTTGAAGCAAACTTAAGATTAGTTGTAAGTATAGCTAAAAGGTATGTTGGAAGAGGTATGTTATTTTTAGATTTAATACAAGAAGGAAATTTAGGACTTATAAAAGCAGTTGAAAAATTCGATCATACAAAAGGATATAAATTTAGTACTTATGCTACTTGGTGGATAAGACAAGCTATAACTCGTGCTATAGCAGATCAAGCTAGAACAATAAGAATACCAGTTCATATGGTTGAAACTATAAATAAACTAATAAGAGTATCGAGACAACTTCTTCAAGAATTAGGAAGAGAGCCTAAGCCAGATGAAATAGCTGCGGAAATGGAACTGCCTGAAGAAAAGGTAAGAGAAATAATGAAAATAGCTCAAGAACCAGTGTCTCTTGAAACGCCTATAGGAGAAGAGGAAGATAGTCATTTAGGTGATTTTATTCCTGATGAAGATGCCCCAGCACCAGCAGAGGCAGCTGCATATTCATTACTGAAAGAGCAAATAGAAGAAGTTTTATCTTCACTAAATGAGAGAGAGCAAAAGGTGTTAAAACTAAGATTTGGACTTGAAGACGGTAGAGCTAGAACATTAGAAGAAGTAGGAAAAGAATTTGATGTTACTAGAGAAAGAATAAGACAGATAGAAGCTAAAGCTTTAAGAAAGTTAAGACATCCAAGTAGATCTAAGAAATTAAGAGACTATTTAGATTAAAAAAAATTCGCCTTGTGTATAAAGGCGAATTTTTTTAATCTATGTTACTTAGTTCCAATAATTCTTTCTTTTTCCATAATTTATTTCCTTTTGAAGTTCTTCTTTGCTCTTTTGAGGTTGTTTTTGCTTATCTTGTAGTTCAGATAAGGCCTCAGTTTCAAGTTGCCAAGTTACAGTATCTTCGCCCCAGCCATACTTAGGAATATTTTTTAAAGTATCTTTATTTTTTTCAGACATAAATAACACCTCCATGAACTTATTATTTGAATTTTATTAATATAAATACTAGAAAGGATGTGTATACATTGAAATTAAGTGATAGATTATTAGCAATTGCTAATTTAGTAGATAAAAATAATAAAGTAGCAGACATAGGCACAGACCATGGGTATATACCTGTTTATTTATTAAATAATAATATTGTACAATATGCTATAGCAGCAGATATAAATAAAGGGCCTCTAGATAATGCTAAAAAAGAAGTTAAATTAAATAAATTAGAAGATAAAGTAGATTTAAGATTAGGATCAGGATTAACAGTTATTAAAGAAGGAGAAGTTGATGAAGCTATAATAGCAGGAATGGGCGGAGTTTTAATAAGTGAAATATTGGAAACGTCTAAAAATGTTGCTAAATCTCTAAAAAAACTGATACTTCAGCCTATGCAAGCTTCTGATGAACTTAGAAAATATATTTATGAAAATGGATATGAAATAGTGGATGAAGTTTTAGTAAAAGAAGATTTTAGATTATATGAGATTATTGTAGTCAAATATAATGGGAAAATAGAAAAGCTAAAAAATGAAATATTTTATGAAGTAGGCAAAAAACTAATAGCTAAAAAAGATCCATTAGTTTGTGAGTTTATTGATAAAAAAATAAAATCCTATGAAGATGTAATAACTAAAATAGAAGATAAAACTGGAGAAGCAGTAGAAAATAGAAAAAATCAATGCATAAATAAAATACATAAACTAAAGGAGTTGAAAAATATTGTATCTTAAGCAAATAATAAGTATACTTGAAGAACAATATCCAAAAAATTTAGCTTATGACTGGGATAACATTGGATTATTAGTTGGAAACATAAATTCAGATATAAAAAATATAATGGTATGTTTAGAAGCTAATGAATCTATAATAGATGAAGCAATAAAAAACAAAGTAAATTTAATAATAACTCATCATCCGTTTATATTTAAGAAACTATCATCTATAAATGAAAATGATATAAAAGGAAAATGTATATATAAACTAATACAAAATAATATAAATATTTACTGTATGCACACCAACTTTGATATAGCATTTGGTGGGTTAAATGATGTTTTCGCTGATATGCTAAAACTAGAAAACATAAAAACATTAGAAAATACTAAAAGTGAATCTTTATATAAAATAGCAGTATATGTGCCTACAAGTCATGAAGATGCAGTAAGAAAGTCTATGACTAATGCAGATGCAGGAAATATAGGTAATTATAGTGATTGTACATTTAATACAAAAGGAACAGGAACATTTAGGCCTTTAGAAGGAAGTAATCCGTTTATAGGAGATTCTGATATATTAGAAAAAGTAGAAGAAGTTAAAATAGAATCTATATGTGAACAAAAAAATTTAAACAAAATAATAAATAATATTATAAAAGCTCATCCATATGAGGAAGTAGCATACGATATATATAAGTTAGAAAACAAAGGCAAATCATATGGCTTAGGCAGATATGGGAACTTAGAAAACGGTATGACATTAGAAGAATTAGCTAATAAAATAAAAATTGGACTTAATTCAAAATATTTAAGAATAGTAGGAAAATCAGACAAAATTGTAAAGAAAGTTGCTATTATTACAGGGTCTGGTGGAGATTTTGTAAAAAAAGCTTATTTGCGTGGATGTGATGTTTTAATAACTGGAGATGTAAAATATCATGAAGCACAAGATGCCATAGACCTAGGTATATCTATAATAGATGCAGGCCATTTTGAAACAGAAAATATTTTTATAGATATAGTACACAATTATTTATCTCAAAGATTATCCGATGTTAATGTAATAAAATCTGATATTGATATAAATCCTTTCTCTATAATATAATATTTACATAGAATTTAGAATAATTGTAGGAGTTTATAATGAAAACAAACAATAATTTAACTGAGGGCAGTATAATTAAATCACTTATAAATCTTTCGCTGCCTATTATGGGGACATCATTTATACAAATGGCCTACAATATGACAGATATGATATGGATAGGAAAAACAGGAAGTAAAGCTGTAGCTGCAGTTGGGACAGCAGGTTTTTTCGTATGGTTTGCATTTGCATTTATACTTATATCAAAAATTGGGTCAGAGGTAATGGTAGGCCAGCATATAGGGAAAAAAGACTATGCAGGGGCGCGAGAATTTGCTATACATAGTGTTCAGATAAATATAATATTGTCTTTATTATACGGAACATTTTTAATTATTTTTAGAGAAAATCTAATAGGATTTTTTAATTTAGGAGATATAGAAGTTATAAAAATGGCTAAAAGTTATCTAGTTATAGTATCTCTTGGAATATCTTTTAACTTTATAACTCCTGTCTTAACCGGTATATTTAATGGATCTGGAGACAGTAAAACTCCATTTATAATGAATGCTATAGGATTAATTGCAAATATAATACTAGACCCTATATTTATATTTGGAATAGGTCCATTTAAGCCTATGGGAGTTTCTGGAGCTGCTATAGCGACTGTATTATCTCAGTTAATTGTTACATTGTGTTTTATATATAAGATGAAGAAAAAAGAAGAAATTTACTTTAAAATAAACTTATTTAATAAACCTAAAGTTTTTTATATAAAAACTATATTTAAACTAGGGTTTCCTATAGCACTTCATAATGGATTATTTACCATATGTTCTATGATTTTAGCTAGAATTATATCTGATTGGGGACCAACTGCAATAGCAGTACAAAAAATAGGATCCCAAATAGAATCTATATCTTGGATGACTGCAGGAGGTATATCGACAGCACTAGGAGCATTTGTTGCACAAAACTATGGTGCTAAAAAATGGAATAGAATATTTAAAGGTTATATAACTACTATGATAATATCTATTTTTGTAGGAGTGTTTGCAACTATACTTCTTGTGTTTTTTGGTGATGCAGTATTCTCATTCTTTATACAAGAAAAACAAGCTATTGAAATGGGTGTAGATTACCTAAAAATACTAGGTTATTCACAATTATTTATGTGTATAGAAATAGCAACAGCTGGAGCATTTAACGGCCTGGGAAAAACAACAATCCCATCAGTGATAAGTATAGTATTTAATGCACTTAGAATACCAAGTGCTATAGTTTTAGCAAAGCCAGAACTACTTGGACTAAACGGGGTATGGTGGAGTATAAGTATAAGTAGTATCATAAAAGGATTGTTGGTTTTTGTGTTATTTGCCATATTAGTATTATATAAAGAGAGATATACTATAAAAAGTGTTATTTTCCAAGAACAACAAGAAAGGATTGCTGATTAATTAGCAATCCTTTTTTTTATAGTATATTTTAGGTATATATAAATTTATATCAGTTAAATTAGTAATAGTATCATATATAAACTGTGCATTATCTTCTATTATGTTATTTTTAAGATCTATGGTAGATAAAACATTATTATTATATTTTATCTCTAAAATATTTGTATTTTCAATGAACTCTAATTTAATATGTTTATTAAGTCTTAATAAGTTACCTAGTATCTCCATATCAATAATCATTTCTATCACTCCTAAAATGTCGTTTTCACTTTATATTATAACACTTATTATTAATTTTTAAATTTAAATAATTATAATAATATATACCTTTAAAACAAACAATAATTATATATTATTTGAAAGGAGAAAAAATATGTTTGTACCTATAAGAGTTATTTTTGAAAAAGGTTCCTTAGACTATGAATTAGGACAAGAGATATATAATCAGTTTAAAAATAAATCAGATGTAGAAATTATAAAACTATCTTCAAATAAAATTAATACATATATTCCAGGTGAAAATTTACATAATAAATATAGAGAAGGAAAAAAGACTTTGGTTGTAGGAATCAAGAAAAGTCTAAAATTTCAAACTTGTAAGCCATCTGCCCATTATCAATTGCCCTTAGTTAGCGGATGTATGGGACAATGTGAATATTGCTATTTAAATACTCAATTGGGAGACAAACCCTTTGTAAGGGTACATGTAAATACTGATGAAATACTAAAACAGGCACAAAAACATATAGATGAAAGACAACCAGATATAACAGTATTCGAAGGAGCTGCAACTTCAGATCCTGTACCAATTGAACTTTATACAAACTCACTAAGAAAAACTATCGAGTATTTTGGATCACAAGAGTATGGGAGATTTAGATTTGTAACAAAATACAATGACATTGATACACTGTTAGAAGCAAAACACAATGGGCATACAGAAATAAGATTTAGCCTAAATACAGAAAAAGTAATAAATGAGTATGAACATTTTACGGCATCAGCAAAAAAAAGGATTGAAGCTGCAGCTAAATTATCTCAAAAAGGATATCCAATTGGATTTTTAATAGCTCCAGTATTTATATATGAAAATTGGAAAGAAGAATATAGAGATTTAATAAGTAAATTAACTGAAATTTTACCTAAAGATACTAAATATCCTATAGATTTTGAAGTAATATCACATAGATATACTACTAAAGCGAAAAATAGGATAATTGAAATATTTCCAAGTACAACTTTGCCTATGGAAGACGAAGAAAGAAAATTCAAATATGGTCAATTTGGGTATGGGAAATATGTATATCAAAAGGAAGATATGAATGAAATAAAAGAGTTTTTTAAAGAAGAATTGGATAAAGCTTTTACAAATAAAAACATTAAATATATAATATAAAATCTATCAACCTTTTATATTTGATTTTATTCTACAAATTAGTATATAATTAACATTAATAGAAATATATAGGAGGTTGTCTTAATTGGATAGAGATCAAAAGCTAGATTTATTAAAATCTAATTTAAAAAAGTTAGGAAGCATAGCCATAGCATTTTCTGGAGGTGTAGATAGTACATTTTTACTAAAAGTGGCTCATGATACTTTAGGAGACAATGCTATAGCTATAACAATTAAAGGGATTATGCACAGTAGTAGAGAGATAGAAGAAGCCAAAGAATATGCAAAGCAAATTGGAGCAAAGCATGTATTAGTCCCAGTTGAAAAATTTGAAGTTAAAGAGTTTATAGATAATGATCCCTTGAGATGTTATTACTGTAAAACGGCAGTATTTACTAATATAAAAAATATAGCAGCATCAAACAATATAATATATGTTGCTGATGGTACAAATATGGACGACTTAGGGGACTATAGACCAGGTATGAAGGCTTTAGAGGAGTTAAGTATTGTAAGTCCTTTAAAAGAAGCAGGAATGACCAAAGAAGATATAAGAATGTTATCAAAAGATTTAGGATTAGAAACTTTCGATAAACCTTCATTTGCTTGTTTAGCATCTAGAATACCTTATGGAGAAAAAATAACAGATGAAAAACTAAGAATGATAGAAAAAAGTGAAGATTATCTACTTGAATTAGGATTTAAACAGTTTAGAGTAAGATGTCATTTGGACATTGCTAGAATAGAAGTAGCACCAGATGAAATTTCAAAGTTTTTTAATGAAGACTTTATGAAACAAACTCATGATGAATTACAAAAATTTGGATTTAAATATGTTACTTTAGATATGTTGGGTTATAGAACAGGAAGCATGAATGAAGTATTAGATTCAAACAACTAGGAGGAATTATATGAATAAGTATACACTTGTAGCTCCATGTTTTTTTGGAGTAGAAAAAATGCTTTCAAGAGAAATAACAAACTTAGGATATGAAATCGAAAAGGTAGAAGACGGAAGAGTAACATTTACAACAGATGAGTATGGGATAAGCAAATCAAATATGTGGCTTAGATGTGCTGAAAGAATATTATTAAAAGTAGCAGAATTTGAAGCTACTACATTTGATGATTTATTTGAAAGCACTAAACGTATAGATTGGAGTAAGTATATACCATATGATGGTGAATTTCCTGTACATAAAGCTACATCAATAAAATCAAAGCTTTTTAGTACACCAGATATACAAGCTATAGTAAAAAAAGCAGTAGTAGAAAGTATGAAGAAAAAATATGATGAAAATTGGTTTCTGGAAAATAAAGAAAAATATCCAATATATGTTTTTCTTAATAAAGATAAAGTTACTTTATGTATAGACACAACTGGAGAAGCTCTTCATAAAAGAGGATATAGAGAAAAATCAAACCAAGCACCTATAAGAGAGACATTGGCAGCATCTCTAGTATACTTAACTCCATGGAGACCAGGAAGACCCCTAATAGATCCATTATGCGGATCAGGAACTATATTAATAGAAGCTGCTATGATAGGATTGAATATGGCACCAGGTTTAAATAGAGAGTTTATATCAGAAAAATGGAGAACTATAGATAAAAAAATATGGCCTAATGTTAGAAAAGAAGCTCGTGATTCTATAAAAAATGAAAATTTCAAGATAAAGGGTTATGACATCGATTCAGAATCTATAGAAATAGCAAAAGAAAATGCAAAACTTGCAAATGTTAGTAAATATATAGACTTTGAAGTACAAGATGTTAAAGATTTGAAAATAGATGAAGAGTATGGATTTTTAATAACAAATCCTCCTTATGGTGAAAGATTAGAAGACAAAGAAAGTGTTAAAGCTTTATATAAAGAAATGGGAAAAGTATTTAAAAAGTTGGACACATGGTCTTACTACATTATAACTTCTCATGAAAAATTTGAGTATGAATTTGGAAAAAAATCAGATAGAAATAGAAAGTTATATAATGGAATGTTAAAAGCCTACTATTATCAATACATGGGTCCAAAACCACCGAAAAAATAATAATTACTAATAAACAGAGTCTGTATAATTCAAATACAGGCTTTTTTTATTAGTAATTTTCGTCCTAGTAGGGCAAATTACTTAAATATATTTTAAATAAAGGTAACAAAAATTTAAAAAATAAATATTATATATAGGAATGAATAAAATTATATGGGGGTATAGATTAATGGCAAAAATGAAATTTAGAATGAAGAAGAGAACTAAAAAAAACAATATAAATGTTGATGTAGACACTAATATAGAGAAATACGACAAGGATATAACACAAGAAGATAGAACAACAGAAAATTCATTTGATGATTTAAATTTAGACCAAGATATAACTGAAGAGATAACTGAAAAAACACCTAAAGCAAGAAAGAAAAAAAGAAAAATGAAAATGAGATTTAGAAATCCATTAGTTAAATTAATGAAAAAATTATAAATAAAATAACATAAAAAACGTTAAAATAAATAATAGAGCTTAGTTATTCTAAGCTCTATTATTTATTTTAATAGGAGATGAAATTTATGACTAATGAACAATTATTTAATGAGATAAATAACCATCTATTAAACGATGAAAAACCATCTATATATTTAGATAAATTAAAAAAAGAAGGTCAACTAAATAAAGAACCTTTTGATTGGCTAGTTGATTTAGAAAAAATAGATCAATCTAAAAAATATCATCCAGAAGGAAGTGTATGGAATCATGTAATGTTAGTTGTAGACAATGCAGCTAAGCTAAAGAACAAAAGTGAGAACAAACAAGTATTTATGTGGGGAGCCCTTTTACATGACATAGGTAAATTAACTACAACTAGATTAAGAAAAGGTAGAATAACATCGTACAATCATGATGTGGAAGGAGAAAAGTTAGTTGTAAAGTTCTTGAATATGTTAACTGATGATGAAGATTTTATCTTAAAGGTATCTAAAATTACTAGATGGCACATGCAACCGTTATTTGTTAGCAAAAACCTACCATTTTCAGAATTAACACAAATGGTATCTGAAATTAATATTGATGAAATTGGACTAATATCCTTAGCAGATAGACTAGGCAGAGGGAATATGACAGAGGAAATAGAAAGAACAGAGATTGAATCAATCAATAAATTTTTACAGGTTAGCAAAAACATAAACAATAACTAAAAAGGTATATACTTCCTTATATTTAATATTATAATTATAAATAAAATATAAAATGTAAGGAAGTGAAATTTATATCACTATAAAAAGTATGTAAGCATTGAATGAAACACATGCCTATGAGATAATAGATATGATGAAATCTTTGGTAAATAATACATATTCACAAAATAAGATATAATTCCTTTATATGATATTAAAACCATAAACACTAGAGCTATATGTAATATGTTTTTTATAACTTAGGAGGTTTTAAATGAAACGCATTATTATATGTTTTTTAGCTACAATAATTTCAATAATATCTTCTGGATGTACTAGTTCAAGAACTCCTGAGCAATTAATAAACAAGCCTATTAACAATAAGGAGCAAGAGACATTATACAAAAACATTAACCAGTTGTTACCACCAAGAGCTTCTTTAATACTTCCCTCAAACTCATCTGAAGTAGGCACTATAAACAAAGTGGATTTAAACAATGATGGTATAAAAGAGGTAATTGCTTTTGAAAAGAAAGAAGATATATATACCGAAAATAATGAAATTGGATTTATGATTTTAAATGAAGAAAATCAATCGTACAAGTTAGTAGATACTACTTCTGAAAAAGGAACTCGTTTAGAATATGCTAATTTTTATGATTTAAACAATGATGGAATAAAAGAAATAATACTCATATGGAGTATTGCTGAAACAATACATACAAAAATGAGTATTTATAGTTTTAATGAAGATAAAATAGAGAAAATTTATACTTTGAACCAAAATTGGTTACCTGAAGAGGTTAAGAATTATCCCATGAAAATAAAAATAGGAAATTTAGATAATGACAATATTGTAGATATAGTTTTATTTAATTATAATGGGATAACTTATGATATGTATGCAAGTTTATGTAATTTTGATACTAAACTAAACTTAGTAGATCATATGAAATTAAAATCAAATTACGACATATCAGACTCGTATATAACATTAGGGAATATTTCTTCAGAAAAGAAAGGGATTATGATAGATATACCCTTAACACAAGATAGTTATTATACACAGATTCTTTATAAAGAAGAAGATACATTAGAAAAAGCTTTTAATGATTATTATGCAGCTACGTATAAATCTTATTATATATCAAATCAAGATATAAATAATAATGGCATATTAGATATACCTGTTGTTACTGAAAAAAATAATTATAGAATTAAAAGCTCTTCTACAGTAACATGGTATGAATGGAATAATAAGAATAATAAAAATAATGAAGAAATCGAGGATTTAAGGTTTACATCGCAAATATATTATAATTACAACTATAATTTAGAGTTTAGAATTCCTTCATCTCTTGTAAATAAATTAAGAGTTGAAGAAGAATATAAAGGAAACAATGTTTATTTTAAATTTTATTATTTAGATCCACATGTATCAACACAAAAAAATATATTTACCATAGGTTATATAGATAAAAATACATTAGATGATAGCCAAAAAGTTCCTACTATGGGAGATTCAAGTTTTTATATAGCAGAAACTGATACAAAGGTATTTATGGGGGTTATTAATAAGTCAAATATATCTAGAAATATAGAAATAACACAAAAAATAATAAAAAATAATTTTAAATTAATATATTAATTAATGTAAGGGTGATTGTATGAAAGATAAAATACTGATATTAGAAGATGAAATAGGAATAAGAAGCTTTGTAAGTATAAATTTAAAAAGAGAAGGTTATGAGGTTATAGAAGCCTCTACTGGGCAAGAAGCCATAGATAAAATGAACGAAGAAAAAGATATCTCAATAGCCCTTCTTGATGTGATGTTGCCAGACATCAGTGGTATAGAAGTATGTAAATATATAAGAGATAATTTTGATTCTGTCGGAATAATAATGATGACTGCAAAATCTCAAGAAGAAGATAAAATAGAAGGTTTTATTTCTGGAGCAGACGATTATATAGTTAAACCGTTTAGTATAAAAGAATTGCTTATGAGAGTAAGTGCACTTCTCAGAAGGTTAAAAAAAGATGATGTTAAAAAAGATAACAGTGTTATAGAAAGTGAGCCATTTAAACTTGATACAAACAAAAGAAAATTGTATAAAAATGGTCATGAAATAGACTTAACACCGACAGAGTTTTCTATTGTAAAATATCTAATGATTAACACAAAAAAATCACTTAGTAGAGATCAAATACTAGACGAGGTTTGGGGTAAAAATTATTTATATGATTTTAAAATAGTAGATGTAAATATAAGAAGAATTAGAAATAAAATAGAAGATGACCCGTCAAAACCTAAATACGTACAAACAGTATGGGGATATGGTTATTGTTGGAGAAAGGAAGAGTAACATTGTTACATTTTGAAGGTCTGCATTTTGAAGGATTAAGAAAGAAGATAATACTAAATTATTTAAAAATAATAATAATAACAGTAGTTTTATTTGAAGCTTTATTTATTTTCTATATTAAATTCTACTATTATAATTCAGTGGAACAATCATTATTAAATAAAGCCTCTTACACATATGATTTTTATAGTAAATACATGTCTAGTGACAATTTAGAAACTAAACTAAATCATATATATTCAAAAGAAATTTCTAATAAAAACTTTGAATTTGCAGTTCAAGTAATAGATAATAACTATAATATGATAATAGATCAATATGGTTTTAGTTCAGGTGAAAAAATAGAATATGAAGACATTAAACAAGCTTTAAAGGATAAAATATATCCATATGTATATACTACGAAAGAGACAAAAGAACATGTTATGAGTGTGTCTGTTCCTTTAAAAGTAAACAACAAAATAGAAGGACTAGTTAGATACACAGTATCCTTAGATAATATAGATATAACAATAATAAAGATAATAGCCAGTCTTATTCTAGCAGGTATTATTATATTAGGTATAGCCTTATCACTTAGTTTAAAGTTTGCAAATACACTAGTGGTTCCATTGAGGGAATTAAAAGTTTTTGCAAATGAACTAGCTCATGGAAATTACAATATAAAATTAAAAAATAGAAAAATATCAGATGATGAAATAGGAGAACTAGGACAAACTTTTGAATATATGGCAGAAGAAATAGACAAAAGTGAAAAATTAAAAGATGAGTTTATATCATCTGTTTCTCATGAACTAAGAACACCTCTAACATCTATTAAAGGATGGAGTGAAACTCTAAGCTATGGAGCCACACAAGATGAGTTAGATTTAGGTTTAGGCATAATTCAAGATGAAACAGACAGACTCATAAAATTAGTAGAAGAACTTCTAGATTTTTCTAAGCTATCATCTAATAGACTTAAACTTCAATTAGATATAGTAAATCTATATGCGTTACTTAGAGATACAATAAATCAATTTAGAATAAAAGCTAATGAAAAAAATATTAACTTATCATTAGATATAGAGGGGGAGCTTAAAAATATACAAGGTGATAAAAATAGATTAAAACAGGTTCTAATAAATCTTCTTCAAAACTCATTAAAATTTACTAAAGAAAATGATTATATAGTTATAAAGGCCTACCAAGATGAAAATTATACTTATATAAAAGTTATAGATAATGGAGAAGGCATAAGTAAAGAAAATCTTGAAAAGGTATTTTCTAAGTTTTTCCAAGAGAATTATAATAAATCAGGGAGTGGCTTAGGCCTTGCTATAAGTAATGAAATAGTTAAGTCCCATGGAGGAGAAATTAATATAGAAAGTGTAAAAGGTATAGGAACCACAGTTACGGTTAAAATTGTAAATAAATTGTTAGAATCTATGTAACAAGAAAGGGTATAAAATGAGAAATATAAAACTAATTATTCAATATGATGGTTCAAGATATAAAGGGTGGCAAAGACTTGGTGATACAGATATGACGATTCAAGGGAAAATAGAGTCTGTCATTAGTAAAATGAGTAATGAAAATATAGAGATAATAGGTTCAGGAAGAACAGATGTAGGAGTTCATGGAATTGGTCAAGTGGCAAACTACAAGATGAATAGTGATATGAGTATTGAAGATATAAAAGATTATCTTTATAAATATCTTCCTGAAGATATAGTAGTAAGAGATGTAGAAGAAGTTGATGATAGATTTCACTCAAGATATAACTGTACATCTAAAACATACTTGTATAAAATATGGAATTCTAAATATCATAATCCATTTTTAAGAAAATACACAAATCATATAGAAAAAAACTTAGATATAGATCTTATGAAAAAGGCATGTGTATATCTTATAGGAGAACATGATTTTACTAGCTTTGCATCTTCTAAGTCTAAGAAAAAGTCTAATGTACGTGAAATATACTCTATTGATATCCAAAAACAAAATGAATTGATAGAAATATATGTACATGGAAATGGATTTTTACATAATATGGTTAGAATAATAGCAGGAGCATTAATAGACGTAGGGCTAAAAAGAATAAATCCAGAAAATATAAAAGAAATGTTAGAAGCTAAAGATAGAACTAAGGCTTCAGATACAGCACCTGCAAAAGGATTGTATTTATATAAAGTTAATCATAAATAAAATAATAAAAAGAAATCTAGTATAGTGCGAGATTTCTTTTTAAATTACAAGGATATTATAATTTATCCGATCTGTGGATAAGTTATAATATCCAACTGATAACCTTGAGCAACGGACCTGATTTTCAAGGTCGTTGGCGACATGAGCGTAGCGAATTTTTATTAAAATATATTGTGTATACCATAAGATTCTTTTTCTATTATATGATGAAATGAATGTTGTATAAGTTCGACTTGTTCTACACATAAAGCTGGATCTTTCATTTCTATTCCATCTCTTAGTATATGAAGATATAGTGTTACAGTATCTAATTCTCCGTGATTTAAAACTACATACCATTTGCCTTTTTCTTTAACCCAATTTTCATAGGTTTCTTCTAATTCGATAGTTGCTTGATCCCATTTTTCATTTTCTACATACTCATCAACTAACTTAATTTTATCAGTATAGTAATTTACAAATTCATTAGCTTCTTTATTAATATAAACCCCTGACATAACTAACACAAACGTCCATATCATAACTCCAATAAAAGCCTTCATAAATACTACTCCTTTTTTTGCTTTATTTGTGCGTATATGTTATCGTCTTCATCTAATATACATATGAAGGTACTTTTAAAATCACTTATACCTTTTTTCTTAAGTTTATTAAGTAACCACTGTTGATCTTTATTTATCATTGCCAAATTTTCCTTTAAAATCGTGCCATCTAAAATTAGCATTATCGGAAGATGCTTGAAGTCCTTAGATTGATCTTCGTCGTCTGAACTTAAACCTGGAGCTGGGACTACACTTAAATCTCCATCTGTTTCTAATATTGCATATTGAACTTCTCTTAAATTAAAATAGCCTTGTAATCTTAATTGTTCTAGTAATTCATCTATACCTAATCTTTCTTTTCTCATTGATTTTTCATCTAATATACCTTTTCGTATTAAAATAGTAGGTTTCCCAGATATTATTTCTCTACCTTTAGTACTTTTTACACTTATATATGATACTATCATTTGTATAAACATAAGACCTGTTATTGCTGCTATTCCATATGTAATTGGAACTTTATTATCTTCCATTGGAAATGCTGCAACTTCTGCTATCATAAGAGTTATTACTAATTCAAAGGGATTCATTTCAGAAAGCTCACCTTTTCCCATTACTCTTAATGCTATTAAAACTGCTATATATAATATAATTGTTCTCACTAATACTACTATCATCTTAACTCCCCTTATAATATTATTTTATATATATATTATTCTTACTAGTTAATAAGTTTTTATTCCCATAAGAATAAAATATCAACAGTTCTTTACCAATAACATCTTTAATTTTACAAATATCTTTGATATAATAAGCTTTGAAACTCAATAGTATCGACAGAAAATGATATTTGTAAGGAGGCATTACAATGGGTAAAAGAAAACAAGTACATGTTTCAATAGATAAAATACAGGAACAAGAAAGATTTATAGAAGCTATAGGTGAAAGAAACAATAGATATTATGCTATACATGAAAGAAATCCAAAATATATAATACAAACATTTGGTTGTCAAATGAATGAGCATGATTCAGAAAAATTATGTGCTATGCTTGAGACTATGGGATATGAAAGAGGTTTCATGCCTGAAGAATGTGATCTTATAATATATAACACTTGTGCGGTTAGAGAAAATGCAGAACTTAAGGTATATGGAAACTTAGGTCATCTAAAATCACTAAAAGCTAAAAATCCTGATTTAGTAATAGCTGTATGTGGTTGTATGATGCAACAACCTCATGTTGTTGAAGAAATAAAAACTAAATATAAACATGTAGGATTAGTATTTGGTACTCACAATCTTTATAAATTCCCTCAATTGTTAACAGAATCAATGGAGTCTGATAATATGTTAGTTGATATATGGGATGTTGATGGAGAAGTTGTTGAAGGTCTTGCAAGTAATAGGAAATACGATTTAAAAGCATTTGTAAATATAATGTATGGATGTAATAACTTCTGTACTTACTGTATAGTTCCTTATACAAGAGGGCGAGAAAGAAGTAGAAACTCACAAGACATAATAAATGAAATAAAAGATTTAGTTGCAAATGGAACTAAGGAAATAACACTTCTTGGTCAAAATGTTAACTCATATGGTAAGACATTAGAAGAAGATTATACTTTTGCTCAATTACTTAGAGACGTAAATGAAATAGAAGGTTTAGAAAGAATAAGATTCATGACTCCACATCCAAAGGATTTATCTAATGATGTTATATATGCAATGAGAGATTGTGATAAAGTATGTGAGTCGCTACATTTACCAATCCAATGTGGAAGTACAAACCTACTTAAAAAAATGAATAGACATTATTCTAAGGAAGATTATTTAAATCTATATGAGAAAGTAAAGAAAGAAATACCTGATGTAGCACTTACAACAGATATTATGGTTGGATTCCCTGGAGAAACTGAAGAAGATTTTGAAGATACACTAGATGTAGTTAGAAAAGTTAGATATGACTCTGCATTTACATTTATATATTCTATAAGAAAAGGTACTCCAGCAGCTACTATGGAAGACCAGATACCAGATGATACAAAGCACGAAAGGTTTAATAGATTGCTTAAAGAAATAAATCAGATATCAGCTGAAATAAATGAAAGCTATAGAGATAAAATAGTTGAGGTTTTAGTTGAAGGAAAAAGTAAAAATGATGAGAATAAGTTAACAGGTAGAACTAGACAAAATAAACTAGTTAATTTTGAAGGAAATGAAGAATTAATAGGTGAGCTTGTTAATATTAAAATAATTGATCCTAAGACGTTCTCATTAAACGGTATAGTTATAGAAGAATAATTTGTTTAAAGCACTCTATATAGAGTGCTTTTGAATTAAGGGGGTAATTAATATAATGAATATAAAAAATATAGACCTTAAAAAGCTTACTCCGATGATGAATCAATATTTTGAAGTAAAAAACAGATATAAAGATTGTATTGTCTTCTTTAGACTTGGAGATTTTTATGAGATGTTTTTTGAAGATGCAATAGCAGCTTCTAAAACCCTTGAGATAGCACTTACAGGCAGGGAATGTGGTCTTGATGAAAGAGCACCAATGTGTGGTATACCACATCATTCTGCAAACAATTATATATCAAGATTGGTTGAAAATGGATACAAGGTTGCCATTTGTGAACAAGTTGAAGATCCATCAGTAGCCAAAGGAATAGTAAAAAGAGATGTTACAAGGGTAGTAACTCCAGGTACAATAATGGAGGGAAATCTACTTGAAAATAAAAAAAATAACTATCTAATGGCATTATATTTAGAAGATGGTAATGTAGGAATTTCTTATGTTGATATAAGCACTGGAGAGTTATACTCTACATCATTGAAAGAAGATAAAATTATAGAAGAAATAGCTAAAATTAATCCAAGTGAAATAATTTCAAATGAAAATGATTACCTAGATAATTTAGAAACAATAGCTTTGCTTAACAATATATATATTAATAAAATTTTTAATGAAGATTTTTTAAATGAACAAATATTAAACGAGTATTTTTCTAGTGAATATATAACTTCTACTAATATTAATAAAGATAAGTTTACATTAAAAAGCTTAGTTATTCTTTTAAACTATGTATTTAATACTCAAAAACAAGTAACTAGTAATATAAATAGTATAAACGTGTATAATTCTGAGGAATACATGATACTTGATATGTTTACTCGTTCTAACTTAGAACTAACTAGTACTATGAGAAATAATCAAAAAAAAGGTTCTCTACTTTCTGTATTAGACAAAACTAGTACAGCTATGGGTGGAAGATTAATTAGAAAATATATAGAGCAACCACTTATAAATAAAGTGAAAATTGAGGAAAGATTAAATGTTATAGAAGAAATAAAAGATGATTTTATATTAAGAGAAGACATAAATGATACTTTAAAAAATGTATATGATATAGAGAGAATATGCGGTAAAATTGCATTTGAAAAAGTTAGTCCAAAAGAGATGATAAATCTTAAAAACTCTATAGAAAAGCTTCCTAGTTTGAAAAGCATAATATTAAATTCAAATGCTACAAAGCTAAAAAAATATATCGAAAAATTAGATGATTTACAAGATATATATGATTTAATAGATAGTTCTATATTAGAAGAACCAGCCCTTACTATAAAAGAAGGTGGGATAATAAAGTCTGAGTTTAATGATGAATTATATGAACTTAGACAAATATCTCAAAATGGGGCTCACATGATAAAAAATCTAGAAAATAGAGAAAGAGAAAAAATTGGCATAAAGTCTCTTAAAATAGGATTTAATAAAGTTTTTGGATATTACATTGAGATTACAAAAACTAATTTAAAACAAATAGATTTATCAAATGAGTATATAAGAAAACAAACACTAAGCAATGCTGAGAGATTTATTACCCAAGAGCTTAAAGAGATAGAAGATAAGATACTTAATGCAGAGGATAAGATAAAGCAATTAGAGTACGATTTATTTGTTACTATTAGAAATAATATATATCTAAACATAGATAGAATACAAAATGTTGCTAAACTTATAGCAAATATAGATGTATTTCAGTCTTTAGCAACAATAGCTTATGTTAATAACTATTGTAAACCCTCAATAAATAATAACGGATTTATAGATATAAAAAATGGTCGTCATCCAGTTGTTGAGAGTATAATAGGAGAAGAAAATTTTGTGCCTAATGATACTTTCTTAAATAATAATGACAATATGATAGATATAATTACTGGACCTAACATGGCAGGTAAATCAACATATATGCGTCAATGTGCAGTTATAAGTTTAATGGCTCACATAGGGTCATTCGTACCAGCCGAATACGCTAATATACCTATAATGGATAGAATCTTCACTAGAGTTGGTGCAAGCGATGATTTATCACAAGGTCAAAGTACATTCATGGTTGAGATGACTGAGGTTTCTCAAATACTAAAAAATGCTACAAATAATAGTTTAGTAATACTTGATGAAATAGGACGTGGCACTAGCACTTATGATGGTATTAGCTTAGCTTGGTCTATAGTTGAATATATTCATAATAATATAGGTTGTAAGACTTTATTTGCAACTCATTACCATGAATTAACAGATTTAGAAGCTGACTTTAAAGGCGTAAAAAATTACTCTATAGCCGTTAAAGAACAGGGAGAAAATATAGTATTTTTAAGAAAAATAGTATCTGGAGGAGCTGATAAAAGCTACGGTATACATGTTGCCAAGCTTGCAAATCTTCCAAATGATGTAATAAAAAGAGCTACTAACATACTTAAAGATTTAGAGAAAAATCATATAAACACAACGGTTCAATTAGAAGGTCGTAAAACTGAAGATAATGAATATGAAGATGTAATAAAAGAAACTGCTATTTCTATAGAACCGTATGTGCAATTATCTTTTGAAAGCTTCGATAAAAATAATTTAATACAAGAACTCACAAATTTAGATATAATAAATATGACTCCAATGGAAGCTATGAATGCTTTATTCAATCTTCAAATAAAGGCAAAAAAATAAAATGTATAGATATATGGGGCTGATTTAAAGTGATAAAAAAAATCAATATATTAGACGATTTAACTATAAATAAAATAGCTGCAGGAGAGGTAGTTGAAAGACCATCTTCTGTAGTTAAGGAACTTGTAGAAAATGCAATTGATGCAAAGTCTTCTAAGATAACTATTGAAATACAAGATGGCGGTAAAAAACTAATAAGAATAACTGATAATGGTGAAGGTATAGCATCAAGTGAAGTAGAAAAATCATTTTTAAGACATGCTACAAGCAAAATAACTAAAGTAGATGATCTATATGATTTATATTCCCTAGGATTTAGAGGTGAGGCTCTTGCTAGTATATCATCAATTTCTAAAATAGAAATAATAACTAGAACTAAAGATGAACCAATAGGTACTAAGATGATAATAGATGGTGGAAAACTTGTATCTAAAGAACCAGTAGGTACTACTGTAGGTACTACTATAATAGTAAAAGATCTATTTTTTAACACTCCTGCAAGACAAAAGTTTTTAAAATCATCTAATGCCGAAAATATGAATATAAGCGATATGATAAATAAGCTAGCTATAGGTAATTATAATATACAATTTAAATATATAAATAATAATAAAGTAATATTGACTACACCTGGTGATGCAAATTTATTAAATACAATAAGAAGTGTATACGGCAAAGAAATTTATAATAACTTAATAAGTATCAATATAGACAACAATATAATGCAAGTTGATGGATATATAGGAAATAATAACATATATAGAGCTAATAGAAGTTTACAACATATATATGTAAACAAAAGGTATGTAAAAAGCAAAGTCATACTAGATGCTATACAAGAAGCCTATAAATCAATAATTCCTATAAATAAGCATACTATATGTTTTTTAAATATAACTTTAGATCCGTCTAAAATAGATGTAAATATACATCCAACTAAGCTTGAAATAAAATTTGAAAAAGAAAATGATGTATATATAACAATGAGAGATACAATAAAAAACAAACTTTTAAATTCTACTTTAATAGGTAAGTATCAAACTCCAGAAATAAGCTTTAATCAAAAACCTATACAACCAATATCAATAGAGAAATTAAATTTCAATACAGAAGATATAAAAGCTATAGAGGAAAATAAAATCGATATTATAGATAATAACAAACAATTAGATATAATAGATATAAATTCAGAAATAAATGATTTAAATTTAAATAAGAAGTTTGAAATAGATGACTTTATTAAGTTAGATAAACCTAATGTTTCGGAAAATTTACAAATTAAAGAAACTACTGATGATTATATAAATGAGGACAGTTATAGCCATGATAACAAAATTTCCTTTAAAAACTACAAAGTAATAGGAACTCTATTTAATACCTATATAGTTCTAGAAAAGGGAAATTCGCTATTTTTATTAGATCAACATGCTGGTCATGAACGAATACTATATGAAAAATATATGGACAAGTTTAATAAAGAAGAAATAAACATGCAATTACTGTTAGACCCTATAGTACTAGAGGTTTCTAGTAAAGATATGCTATCAATGGAAGAAAATCTAGATTTATTTTTAAAACTTGGTTTTGAAGTAGAGATTTTTGGCAATAATCACATTATGATAAGAAGTGTGCCTAATCTATTTGGGTTGCCTCAATCTGAAAAGTTCATATTAGATATAATAGATAACATGGATAATATTACAAGTAATTATGAACTTAAAAAAGAAAAAATAGCGTCTATGGCATGTAAATCAGCCATAAAAGCTCATGATTATATACATGATATAGAAATAGATAAATTATTAGAAGAACTTGAAAAATGTATAAATTCATTTACATGCCCTCATGGAAGACCAATATTAGTAGAATTGACTAAATATGAAATTGAAAAAATGTTTAAGAGAGTAATGTAGAAATGGAAGGGGCTGTAAAATTGAGTATTATTCCTTTAATAATATTAACGGG
Source organism: Sporacetigenium mesophilum DSM 16796 (assembly GCF_059569055.1). Lineage (NCBI taxonomy): Bacteria > Bacillati > Bacillota > Clostridia > Peptostreptococcales > Tepidibacteraceae > Sporacetigenium > Sporacetigenium mesophilum. The sequence continues at coordinate 34,734 of NZ_JCANUR010000017.1, forward strand.
GCCAACTGCTGTAGGAAAAACTGAATTATCTATAAATATTGCTAAAAGGTTAAATTGTGAGATTATCTCAGCTGACTCAATGCAAGTTTATAAATATATGGATGTTGGTACAGCTAAAATAACATACGATGAAATGCAAGGGGTTAAGCATTATTTAATAGATGAGGTAAAACCAGATTTTGAATTCTCTGTTGCAGAATTTCAACAAAGGTCTAAAAAATATATAAAAGAAATAGATAAAAAAGATAAATTACCTTTAGTTACTGGTGGAACAGGGTTGTATTTAAACTCACTAATATACAATATGGATTTTGCAAAATCAGATGCTAACAACGAAATAAGAGAAAAGCTTAATAATGAAGCTGAAGAATTTGGTACTATATATTTACACAACAAACTAAAAGAACTAGATATACAGGCTGCAAGTAGAATACATCCTAATAATACAAAAAGAATTATAAGGGCCCTTGAGGTATGTTATCAAGGAAAACAAATGGATGATTTTAGCTTAGATTTAAAATACAATCCAGAATACAAACCAATAATAATAGTTTTAAATAGAAACAGACAGCATTTATATGATAGAATAAATAGACGTGTAGATATAATGATAGAAAATGGATTAATTGATGAAGTTAAAAAGTTATTATCTATGGGATACAGTAAAGACATGGTATCTATGCAAGGAATAGGATATAAGGAAATAATTAAGTATTTAGATGATGAATATTCTTTAGATGAAGCTATAGAAATAGTAAAGAGAGATTCAAGGAGATATGCCAAAAGACAAATAACTTGGTTTAAGAGATATGAAGAAGCTAAGTGGTTTGACTTAGATGAATATACTGATTTACAAAAACTAGAAATTGATATATTGTCATATATTGAAAATGCAAAAGAAATTATGTAGAATATAAGATAGTATGCTTTTGTTATTTAAATAGATATATATAAAAATTCTCGGGAGGGTTTAACGTATGAGAAGTACTGTTTTGAATTTACAAGATTTATTCTTAAATCATGCTAGAAAAGAAAAGGTTGCTGTAACAATCTTTTTAATGAATGGGGTTCAAGTAAAGGGATTTGTAAAAGGATTTGATAGCTATATCATATTAGTTGAAGGTGAAAACAGAAAGCAAAATATGATATATAAACATGCTGTATCTACAATAATACCAGATAAGCATGTAGCATTTACTAACAACAACCAAAACCAAACTCAAAGTAGATAAAAGATAATATTTAACAGGATAAATAGTCGCATGATTCTATTTATCCTGTTTTTTATTTGACAAAGTGCTATATTTCCCATATAAGAACAAATGTTCTTTTAAGGAAATAACAATATATTTCTGCAAACATTGCAACATAGTACTATATTATGTTAAAATTCTAATGTTGCTTTTGAAATATTTACATAAAGACAGGTGGTTTATATGCTTAAAGAGACAAAAGATTTGCTAATTGATTTTTACAAAATAGATGAAGATCTATTTTCTTTATCTGAAGAAGTAATGAAAGATATAAGTAATATGTTTGAAGAAATAAAACAAGTAAGGGAATATAATCAATATAAGGTATTAAAAGCAATGCAAGAAGCTAATTTAAGTGATATACACTTTAATTGGACAACAGGATACGGGTACAATGATATAGGCAGAGAAAAAATTGAAGAAATCTATGCTAAAGTATTTAATACAGAAGATGCTATTGTTAGACCTATAATAGTAAATGGTACTCATGCATTAACACTATGTATTACAGGCTTAGTAAGACCTGGAGATGAGATATTATCTGTTACAGGTAAACCATATGATACTTTAGAAGAAGTTATAGGAATAAGAGAATCTAAAGGTTCTCTAAAGGAATTTGGAGTTACATATAATCAAGTAGATTTCTTAGATGATGGAGAAATTGATTATGAAGGTATAAAAAGTTCAATAAATAATAAAACTAAGTTAGTTTTAATACAAAGGTCTAAAGGATACAGTTGGAGAAAGTCATTAACTATAGACGATATAGAAAAAATAATAAACACTGTAAAATCAGTAAAACCAGAAGTTATTGTTATGGTTGATAACTGCTATGGCGAGTTTATAGAGGCTAAAGAGCCAACAGATGTAGGTGCCGATATAATGGCTGGATCTCTTATAAAGAATCCTGGTGGAGGCATTGCTTTAACTGGAGGATATATTGTAGGAAAAGAAGAATTAATAGAACTTATATCATATAGACTTACGTCTCCAGGTATTGGTAAGGAATGTGGTCTTACATTTGGAACATCAAGAACTGTACTTCAAGGGTTTTTCTTAGCTCCATATGTAGTATCTCAAGCTTTAATGGGAGCTATATTCTGTGCAAGATTGTTTGAGAAAGTTGGATATAGTGTTTTACCTAAATATGACGATTTAAGAAGTGATATTATTCAATGCATAAGACTTAATAGTGATAAAGAAGTTATAGATTTTTGTAAAGGCATCCAATCTGCTGCCCCAGTGGACTCATTTGTTAAGCCAGAACCCTGGGCAATGCCAGGATATGATTGTGATGTTATAATGGCAGCTGGAGCTTTTATACAAGGTTCTTCAATAGAACTTAGTGCAGACGCCCCTGTTAAACCTCCTTATAATGTATACTTCCAGGGAGGTCTTACATTTGATCATTCAAAACTAGGAGCTTTAAAAGCATTACAAAATATAAAATCTAATAAATAAAATTCGCTACGCTCATGTCGCCAACTACCTTGAAAATCAGGGACCTTGCTCAAATTTAGTAGTTGGAAATTAAAAAAATAGGACTTCTATTATTATATAGAAGTCCTATTTTATAACTCTAAACACCCCAGTTACTTTACCTATAATACTAACTTTATTTGCATCTACTATTATAGGTTCCATAAAATCATTTTCTGGTTGTAACCTTACAAAATCTTTTTCTTTAAAAAATCTCTTTACAGTAGAAGATTCATTTTCTATTAAAGCAACAATGATATCTCCATTGCTAGCAACTGAAGTTTTATCTACTACTATATAGTCCCCATCTAATATACCAGCATTTATCATACTTTCGCCTTTTACCTTTAATAAAAAGTTCTCTTTTCCTGATACTAAACTTGCTGGAAGGGGTATATATTCATCTATATTCTCAACTGCTAATATAGGCTGACCTGCTGTTATTTGACCTACTAATGGAATTTGCAGTATTTCTTGATTAACTCCTGTAGAATCATTTAGGTTAGCAGCATCTAGTATTTCTATAGCTCTAGGTTTGGTAGGGTCTCTTCTTATATAACCCTTTTTTTCTAGTTTACTTAAGTGAGAATGAACTGTTGACGTAGATTTTAAGTTAACAGCAACGCATATTTCTCTAACTGATGGTGGATATCCTTTTGCATTAAGTTGATCTTTAATATAATTTAATATATGTATTTGTTTATCATTTAAATCTAGATACATTATAAATCACCTCATTTCTAATTAATATAATATTATGGTTATATTTTACCATAGTATATATTTAAATACAAACATTTGTTCTTTTTAAATTAAATCTCTAGTTTAGCTAAGTTATCTTTATCTTTTTTATCATTTTCGTCTATCCATTCGAAGTTTTTTACAATATCTCTTTTAACATTTTTCTTGTGAGCCGCATAAAGCTGCGTAGTTGTTACATTGTCGTGATCTAATAAGTTTTGAACATCATATATAGAAAATCCATACTGTATAAGAGAGGTAGCGGCAGTAGCTCTTAACTTATGAGGACTATATCCACTTTCTCTAGATGTTTGCATAGCCATAGAAGTATACTTTTTTACCAAGTCTCTTATTGCTTTTGGAGTCATTCTTTTATTTTGTAAGGATAAAAATAAAGCATCTTTTACATCCTCTGGTAAGTTTTCACTAACGGTTCTTTCATTATTTACATATTCTCTTACTAAAAGTTCACATGTATTATTAAGAGGCATTAAAACTTCCTTACCACGTTTTCTATATATCTTAAATTCCCCTCTAGAGAAGTTAAAAGAAGATATGTTTAGTTCTCTTAATTCACTAAGCCTTAGACCATAGGTAACAAATAACCCAAGTATAGCCTTATCTCTTAATTTTGTTTTTTTCCAATATACCTTTTCTTTTTCTGTTAGATTTTCACCTGACTCAACTATATCAAGCATTTTAGCAACCTCATCTATTTCTAAACGTTTTATAGCGTCTGGTTGAGGCTTAGGAAGCTTTATAGGATTAAATCCATCCGTTATATTAACTTCTAATTGTTCGTTTCTGTATAGAAATTTAAATAGGGTAGATAAAGATGATTTTTTTCTAGCCAAAGCTCTATTGTTATTTTCAAATACTAAGGTATTTTTTTCTGTATTTTTATAATATCTAGAACAATAATCTCCTAAAAATATGTTAACATCTCTTGCTTTTATAGTATTAAATTCGTCTTGTTTTATATCAACACATTCTTTAGCACATGTTATATCTGTATTTTCAACCAAATACTTGCAGAAGAATAATATATCTTCTAAATAAGCAAGGCGGGTAGACGAAGCTACAGATCCTTTAAGGTATATTGAGTAATCTTTCAAAAAACTTGGCAATTCATGTTCTATATTTATACATCTTTCTATAACCTGATGTTCTTTTAAGACAATATTGTCTGGTTTATCTGATTTATTGTGAATTTTTATAATTTTTTTATCGCCCATAAAAACACCTCAAAACTTTACATATTTTGTATAAATTAAATATATCACATTGTTTAATTATGTACAACTATACCTTAAATTTTATCGAACGTATGTTTAATAAATGTAAAAAGGGCATATTAAACTAAAGAAAGATCAAATAGATATTAAGGATATGGTGTATAAAATCAAAATGTTAAATAAGCAGAAATATTAAATGTAAAATAAGTTCAAGTGAGTCAATATATAAAGATTAATTAAGGATAAAATATCTAGAATAAAATAAATTAAATAAAAAACTAAGAAGCAAATCTATAGATAAAATATAAAACATTAATAATAATAATAAAATGTTGGTTTTTCAATAATGCATAATGTTTTAAGTTAATTTAGATAAATTGCAGTAATAAATTAAGTGTTAATCAATAAAAAACATTATAAAATATGAAAGGTAAAAAAATATAAACTTGTAAAATTATTTAGTAAAATAAAAAATATAAAGCTACAAACGAGTTTTTTATAAAAATACAATAAATACATAAAAAAGACTGATTATGCATGATTAAAATTTGATTATATATAACTATTCCCTAAATATACATTTAAAAACTAGTTATATTTTGGTTAAAAATATCATTCAAGTGCCCTTTTTTGCTTGTGCAAACATTTGTTCTTATTATTTAATAAAAATACTTTTATTAAATTTTTATTATTATAAGTATCTATGCTCTTATTAGTATTATTGATAAAATATGATTAATGATCAATAATCAATGTAATTACTGATGTAACTATAGATATTAGAACGGTAATATACTATTTGGAAATGAAATTTCGTTTATAGAATCCAACTAAGCACAGATACTTATATGGTTCTGGATATTTAGTCAAAAACTTTATCATATAATACCTCTAATTGGTTACATATAATAATTTCTCCATTTCAAAAATTGAAAATAAAAAAGAACCTCTTAAAGAGATTCTTTTACTTATTATCTAGGTTCTACTATAAGCTTTATTGCTGTTCTTTCTTCACCATCTATTTCAACGTCAGTAAATGCTGGTATGCATATTAAATTCATGCCACTTGGAGCTACAAAACCTCTTGCTATTGCCACTGCCTTAACAGCTTGATTTAAAGCTCCAGCACCTATTGCTTGAATTTCAGCTGATCCTTTTTCTCTTAAAACCCCTGCTAAAGCACCCGCTACAGAATTTGGATTAGATTTAGATGAAACTTTTAATACTTCCATGTAATTATCCCCCTCTTAGTTAGTTATAATATACTTTTCTACATTTAGTATAGCAATAAATTTAAAGATCTATTCTTTAACTATATAATTCTACAGCAAATTATTAAATCCTCTTATTGAATATGCATTTATATATTATATACAGACTTTCCTATGTTTCTAAACTTCTCATACCTTTGGTTTATTATATCATCTTTACTCAGCTTCATTAATTGATTTAATTCATCCACTAGATATTCTTTTATAGCTAATGAAGTAGATTCAACATCGGTTTGAGCTCCACAAAGAGGTTCTTTTATTATTGTATCAATTACTTCAAATTCCATTAAATCCTGGCTAGTCATTTTCATTACTCTAGCAGCTTGTGCAGATTTACTAGAATCTTTAAATAATATACTAGATAAACCTTCCGGAGATATAACAGAGTATACTGAGTTTTCAAGCATTGCTATTTTATTAGAAACACCAAGGCCTAGTGCTCCACCACTTCCACCTTCTCCTATAACCACCGATATTACAGGCACAGAAAGACTACTCATTTCTAATAAGTTTCTAGCTATAGCTTCACCTTGGCCTCTTTCTTCAGCTTCAAGCCCACAAAATGCACCAGGAGTATCTATAAATGTTATTATAGGTCTATTGAACTTTTCAGCTTGTTTCATAAGCCTTAAAGCCTTTCTATATCCTTCTGGATGTGGCATACCAAAGTTTCTTTCTATATTATCTTTAATATCTTTTCCCTTTTGATGACCTATAATAGTGACATTTATATTATCTATAACGCCGATTCCACCAATAATAGCTTTATCATCTTTATAAAGTCTATCCCCGTGCAGTTCTATAAATTCTGAACATATATTTTGTATATAATCTTTTGTAGTAGGTCTATCCATGGCTCTACTTAAAGTGACCTTTTGCCATGGATCTAAGTTTACATACGCTTTGTTCTTTAACTCATCTAATTTTTTATTTAGAGAGTCTATTTCATTAGATAAATCTAAACCTGTTTCTTGAGATAACTTTTGGAATTCTTGTATTTTAGTTTGAAGTTCTAAAATGGGCTTATCTAATCCTATATTACTCACCTTGAGCCCTCCTTAAATTAAAAATTATGCATTTTTAATACATCGTATAGGGTTTCTTTCATTTGTAGTCTACTAACTACTATATCTACAAAACCATGCTCTAATAAAAACTCAGAACTTTGAAACCCTTCAGGTAGTTTCTGCTTTATAGTTTGCTCTATAACTCTAGGACCTGCAAAGCCTATTAAAGCATTAGGCTCACCGATTATTATATCTCCAAGCATTGCAAAACTAGCTGTAACCCCACCTGTAGTAGGATCTGTTAGAATTGCTATATACGGTAAATTGTTATCAGCAAGCTTACTTAAAACCTGAGAAGTTTTAGCCATTTGCATCAAAGAAACTATTCCTTCTTGCATTCTTGCTCCACCTGAAGCGCAAAAGATTATAACAGGTAACTTATTTTGTATAGCGTACTCTACAGAGTTAGTTATCTTTTCACCAACTACAAAACCCATACTTCCCATCATAAAATCAGGATTCATAACACAAAGTGCTACATCTATACCATTTATCTTTCCATGGCCTGTTATGACAGCATCATTTTCTTTGCTCTTAACTTTAGCTAATTCTAGTTTTTCACTATATTCAGGAAAATCTAATATATTGTTAGATTCAAATTCTTTGCCAATTTCAACAAATGTACCTTCATCTATAACTAAATCAATTCTTTTTCTTGCAGTAAACTTATAGTGATGGCCACATTTAGGGCAAACATCTAGATTTTCCTCTATATCTTTTTTAAACATATAGGCATTACATCCACTACAGTGAATCCAAAATCTTTCATCAACACTGTTATCTTTAAATCTTTTTTCTATAGGAACCGTAGCGTAATTTTTTTCTTTATTAGATAATAATTTTTTTATCATAATTATTCACCTCTAAACTGACTAACTCTATCTAAGAATATAGTTTCTATAAATTTAGTATGATGAGTGTTATTTTTAAATTCTTCAGAGTTTATAAGTTCCTTTTGGAACTCTATATTAGTAACGACACCTTCAATCATAAGTTCATCTAGTGCTCTATTCATTCTAGATATACATTCATCTCTATCTTTACCCCAACATATTAATTTGCCTATCATAGAGTCATACAAAGGTGGAATAGTGTACCCTGGATATACAAAGGTGTCAAATCTTACCCCAAATCCTCCTGGTGTATAGATAGATTCTATTTTACCTGGACAAGGTCTAAAATTTTGAGATGGATCTTCAGCATTTATTCTACACTCTATTGCATGACCATTAAATATAATATCTTCTTGTTTGAAAGGTATAGCTTTATTATTAGCTATTTCAAGCTGTAATTTTATTAAATCAATACTTGTTATCATTTCTGTTATAGGGTGTTCAACCTGTATCCTAGTATTCATTTCTATAAAGTAGAAATTCCTATCTTGATCAACTATAAATTCTACTGTACCGGCCCCTATATAGTTTATATCCTTAGCAGCTTTTACTGCAGCTTCATATAATTTAGATTGTTCTTCTTTATTTAGAAAAGGAGTTAAACATTCCTCTATAACTTTTTGGTTTCTTCTTTGCATTGAACAATCTCTATCTCCAAAGTGTACAACATTGCCATAGTGGTCTCCAAATACTTGAACTTCTATATGGCGAGGATTTTCTATATATTTTTCCATATACATTTCATCGTTTCCAAAAGAAGATAAGGCTTCTGACCTAGCTATGTTAAAGTTTGACAATAGTTCTTCTTCATCGTAAGCTATTCTCATACCTTTTCCACCGCCGCCACTAGATGCCTTAACAAGTACAGGGTAGCCTATTTCTTTTGCCACATTAACTGCATCCTCAAGGTCCTTTATAATTCCTGGAGAGCCAGGTACTACAGGGACATTAGCTTTTATCATTGTATCTCTAGCTTTAGCTTTGTCTCCCATTAATGTTATTTGATCATAATGAGGACCTACAAATATTATCCCATTTTCATAACATCTTTTAGCGAAATCATAGTTTTCTGATAGAAAACCAAATCCTGGGTGTATAGCATCACATTTCATTTTTAGAGCTAGATATATTATATTGTCTATATTATTATAACTTTTACTTACATTATTAGGACCTATGCATATAGATTCGTCAGCTAGGTATCTGTGTAGTGAATCTTTATCAGCCACAGAGTATATAGCAACGGTTTTTATTCCCATTTCTTTACAAGATCTTATTATTCTAATTGCTATTTCGCCCCTATTAGCGACAAGTAATTTTTTTATCATATAGTCGCCTCCTATAATTAATTTACGACAATCTTATTTTAAAAATTGGCTGATCGTATTCAACCAAATCTTCATTTTTAACTAATACTTCTATTATTTCACCTTTTACATCACTTTGTACCTCATTCATAAGCTTCATAGCTTCTAGTATGCATAAAGTAGAACCTTCGCTTATGATATCACCTACTTTAACAAATGGAGGTTCAGTTGGAGAAGAAGATGAGTAAAACGTACCCATTATAGGCGCTTTAACTATGTACAAGTCTTCATTAGCATTATTTTCTATAGATACTTCTTCTTGTATAGATGTATCTTCTGTAATTACACTTCTACTAATTACATCCCCTTTTGATTCAACAAAAACTTGTTCTTTGCTTACACTTAATTTAAGATTATCTAATTCTAGATCTAACTTAGTTATACTTGTTTTATCTATAGTAAGTATCAAATCTCTAAGATCTTTTATATTCATACTTATTATTACCTCCTCGTATTATTACCTGGTACTAATAGTATATCATATTAATAACGATAATTAAATATGTCAAAAAAATATTTTGCCTGAAAAATCCAAATTATAAATATTTAGATAATAAAAATAAGTCTAGTTAGTATAATTACTAGACTTATTTTTATTTAACCTATTGTTCTTCATTAACACCAAGCATTGATAATTCGATTCTATGGCTAGATAAATCTATACTAAGTATTTTAGCTTTAACTTCTTCTCCAACTTTAACAATATCTTTTGCACTTTTTACAAATTCATATGATAAATTAGATATATGAACAAATCCATCCATTAGATTATCTATAGTTACAAATATACCATAATCTTTTATGCTTCTAATTTTACCTTCTATAATATCTCCAACCTCATAATTTTCTATAAATGTTTCCCATGGATTCTTTTGTAGAGCTTTTATACTCAATGATAATCTTTCTTTTTCTTTATCAAAAGATAAAACTTTAACTTTTACTTTATCGCCTTTATTAAATGATTTAGTAGGGTCTTCATTTCTATTCCATGATGCTTCAGATTTATGAACAAGTCCAACTATTCCGTTTATATCTACAAATATTCCATATTCTTTAACATCTTTTATTATTCCTCCGTAAACTTCATTTTCATTTAAACTTTCTATAGCAACATTTTTTCTTTGTGTTTCTTCTTTCATAAGTATATTTTTAATAGAAACTACAAGTTTATTTTTTCTGCTATCAACATCTAATACTTCAGATTTAAATTTTTTGTTTTTATAATCATCAAAGTTTACTTCTCTAGTGAACCTTGTATTTATATGGCTAAGAGGTATAAATCCTCTGATACCTTTATATTTACCTATAAGTCCACTGTTATTTTTATCTACTATAGTTACATCTATAACATTTCCAATTTTCAAGTTATTCCATGTATTAATCTCTTCAGCCTTAACTTGAGATAATATAACTTCATCAGATGATTTATTTATAACTATTAAATCTACTTTATCATCAATATTAAGCTCAACATCTTCATTTACTTCACTAATAGGAAGTATTCCATCGATTTTGTAACCAAAGCTTACATAATATTCATCATTTTTTTTTCCTATTATAGTACCTTTTACTATGTCGCCCTTTCCTATATTGTTTCTAAATGAATATTCCTCCATTTTTAATAACTCATTCATATCCATCATATCCATATTAATACAACCCCTTTTAACTATATATTTTGTAGGTAATTAACAACATCATCTATTATCCAATTAGGAGTAGAAGCTCCTGCTGTTATACCTATGTAATCATATTTTTTCAAATCATTTACACTAAGGTCATCTTTTGTTTCAATTGCAAATGTTGGAGCATTTTCTTCACAAATTTGAACTAACTTCTGAGTATTAGAACTATGCTTTCCACCTATAACAACCATAGCTTCAACTTCTTTTGATAGTTCTTTTGCAGCTTCTTGTCTTACTTTTGTAGCTGAACATATAGTATTATGAAGAACTATATTTTTTAGTTGTTTTGACATTTCATCAACTATCTTATCATATAAGTTTACATTTATTGTAGTCTGAGCAACTACACAATAGTTTTGATTATTATCAAAATTAACTATTTTTAAATCTTCTAGTGTTTTTATTATGATAGCTTCATTATTACACCATCCATTTATACCTATAACCTCTGGATGTTTAGAATCTCCTATTATTATTATCTTATAACCATCTTTATAATACCTGTTTGCTATTTCGTGTATTTTTTTTACGAAAGGACAAGTAGCATCCATTATATTTATGTCATTTTCTCTAGCTTTATTATATATTTCTTCGCTTACACCGTGAGAACGTATTATTATATTGGATTTATGACCAACGTCCTCTATAGAACTTATAGTTTTAAGTCCTTTTTTTTCATACTTTTGTACAGCTTGATTATTATGTATAAGAGGACCTAGTGAGTATATTGTATCTTCATTTTTTTCAAGTTCATGCCAGGCCATTGTCATTGCTCTTTTAACCCCAAAGCAAAACCCCGCATTAGAAGCTATTTTTACCTTCAAAACACTCATCTCCCTTAAAATCTGTTTTTAAAAATATTTTTTTTGATAATTGACATTACTTCATTAGATAATCTATCATAATCTTCATTAATTAGCTTTTCTTTATAATAATCTTCAAATGATATAGGCTTGTCTATATATACAATTACTTTGTTAAATAACTTATAGTTACTTATTATTGATATAGGAACAACAGGAGCTTTTCCTTTTATAGCAAACATAGCAAGCCCTGATTTTGCTTTACCACATTCATCAGGTCCTGTATATCGTCTTCCTTCAGGAAATATACCTATTGCTTTACCTTCTCTTAACTGTTTAATAACCGTCTTTAGAGTACTAATATCTGGATTATCTCTATTTATTGGTATAACATTTAATTTTTTAAACAAATATCCAAGAGGTTTAAAACTAAATAATTCCTTTTTTGCAATGGCAGATATATCTCTTGTTTTTACAGCAACGGCGATAAAAACTGGATCTAAATTTGATTTGTGATTTGCAGCTAATATGACAGAACCTTCTTTAGGTATATTCTCAAGCCCCTTAACTTCTATAACAAACAATATTCTAGCAAAAAATGCAACAACATTCCTTACACCATTGTAAAAAGTCACAATCATCCCACCCTATCTAAAAAATTGGCTACTACTTCTTCTTTTTATTTTCATATATCTTGTTTATTATTTCATCTACAACATCTCTTATATTTTTAGAACTTGTATCTATTTCCTCGGCACCGTCCACCTTTATAAGAGGAGCGAACTCTCTAGTAGAATCCATTTTGTCTCTATTTTTTATGTCTTGTATTATTTCTTCAAGGTTTATATTATATCCTTTATCTTTTAACTCTTTATATCTTCTTTTTCCTCTTTCTTCCGCACTGGCAGTTAAGAAAAACTTACAGTGAGCGTTAGGAAATACATAAGAACCTATATCTCTTCCATCTAATATAACTGAATGTTTTTGACCAATTTTTCTTTGTATATCTACCATAAGTTCTCTGACTTCTTTTATTTGAGCAACTTTTGATACGTTATTGCTAACTTCTGGTGTTCTTATTTCTGTATTTACTATTTTACCATCTAAATAAATATTATTATTTTTAAAATCTATTTCGGTATCTTTAGCTACGTCTATAATGGCTTCTTCATTATTAATATCTATATCACTAGTCAAAGCTTTATAAGTAAGAGCTCTATACATAGCACCAGTATCTATATAGTCGATATTTAATCTTTCTCCTATTATTTTAGCTACTGTACTTTTTCCTGCACCTGCTGGTCCATCTACTGCTATAATTATATTCTCCATAATTAGTCCTCCTTGTTATGTATAAGGTCTTTTCTTAGGTTAATAGCTTCATTTAGATATATATGTTTGATATCTTTTTTTTGTTTAGAGGTATTTATATTTATAAGAACTCTTATACATTTTTGTAAACTTCCAACTATATACTTTTCTTCAAAGTTTAAAAGCGGAACATCAGTTATACATAGCATCTCCCTTACTGCAATAGAAGGGTAGGCTGCATCTAAGTCCTTAGTCATAGTAAATATGATACTTATTATATCTTCTTGATTTATATTGTTATTTTTCAATATAGAACTTATTAGTTTTGCAGTTTCTTCTAGAATTTCTTCTTTTACATTACTTTCAACAGTAGTTGCACCTCTTACAGCTAAAACTCTCATATAATAATCACCATCACAATATTTAGATTATATCAGAAACTAAACACTTGTACCAGCAAGATATCCAGTTGAAAATGCTATTTGCAAGTTGTATCCTCCAGTTTGGGCATCTATATCTATAGCTTCACCACAAAAGAAAAGACCTTTAATTACCTTAGACTCCATATTAGATGAGTTTATTTCTTTTGTATCTACGCCTCCAGAGGTAATAATAGCTTCATCTATACTTCTTGTACCTATACAAGTTAGTTTCATTTCTTTTAGACTTTCTATTATAGATTTTTCTTCAATCTTAGTTAACTCACTAGCTTTTTTATCATTTATGCCTAAATTACAAAAAACTTGTTTTATAAAATTTTGAGTTAATATGCCTTTTAAATTATTTTGAACATTTTTGCTTATACTTGATTTTAGCATATTAGACAATTTTTCTTTAGAAATATTAGGTATTAAGTCCAATACAAGCTCGATGTTTTGTTTTTTTAGATGTTTAGTTATATATGAAGATATATTTAAAACAGCAGGCCCTGTTATACCAAAGTGAGCAAATAGTATATCACCATTAATTGATATTTTTTTGTTTTTTATTTTACAATAAATTGTTATATCTTGAAGAGATATACCTTGTAGGGATTTTACCCAATTTTCTTTTACTGTTAATGGTATAAGCGCCGGATATAACTCTTTAATATTATGCCCGTATTTTTCAAGTATATTGAATATTTCACCACTTGAACCTGTCTTTGGATAACTTCTTCCTCCTGTAGCTATAATTACTTTATCACATTTTAAAATATCATCATTATCTAGTTTTACACCTTTTATTTTATTATCTTCTATTATTAAATCTCTAACGCTTCTTTGATATAATATATTGACATTATTTTTTATAAGATCACTTCTTAATATATCTATAACTTGTGTAGATTTGTCCTCTTCGGGATAAACTTTATTATCTTCTTCCACTTTGTACTTAAGCTTATTCTTTTTAAAGTAGCTTAATAAATCTTCATTTGTAAAATTGTAAAAACTACTATATAAAAATTTTGGATTTGTAACGATTTTTTCAAAAAATTCTTCTATATCCCTTTTATTAGTTATATTACATCTACCGCCACCAGTTATTTTTAATTTTTTACCTAACTCATTATTTTTCTCTATTAAAATAACATCATGTTTTTTAGAAGCTGAAATAGCAGATAACATACCTGATGGGCCTGCACCTACAACTATTATTTTACCCATATTCTCACCTTTTTCATAAATTTATTCTAATGCTGAATTTGAAACTGTATTAATTCCATCTAAATGGCTTGTATCATTTATCTTTACAACAACAGGACCGTAATCTCTTATTTCAACTATGTTAAGAGCAGTATTATCTTGTTTTATTCTATATATATTACTTAAATCAGATCCAATAAGACTAAGTATCATTATTCTCACAGACATAGAATGAGACACTAAAACAATATGAGAATTTTTATGTTTTTTATTTATATCTTCTATACAATTTAAAAGTCTTTCTTTTAATAGTTCTAATTTTTCTCCATTTGGTATTTCGGCTTTATGAGGTTCATTTCTCCATGTTTTGTATACATCTCCATATCCTTGCTGTATTTCTTGGATAGTTAAGCCTTCCCACTTTCCAAAGCTCATCTCTCTTAATTCTTCTGTATATACTACATCTTTATTGAATTCACTACCTATTATTTTAGCCGTTTGTGTTGCTCTTCCTAAATCGCTGCTATATATATAGTCTATAGGATATTTATCCAAGTGCTTAGCTAGTCTTCGTGCTTGATCTATTCCTTTTTCGGTTAAATTTGAATCTCCATGTCCTTGTGTCTTTCCTTGTATATTCCATTGAGTTTCTCCGTGTCTTACTATGTAAAAAGTATTCATTATGTCCTCCTTATATGATAAATCTGTATAATATTTTTATACCAACTAAAAAAACATTATACACCATTTTTTGTAATATTTTAATATAAGTTACTTATTAAAATAAAAATTTGCCTTTTTCATGTATACAAAACCTTAAAAATCAGGTTTGTTACTTAAAAAAAACCTTTCTAAGTTAACTTAGAAAGGTTTTTTTATTCGTATATATCGTATTGTTTCCAAATGTGTTCTAAATCATCAAAATAAGATTTAATTTCTTCTTTTTCTCTCATACCTACAGCTATTATGAGCGCATTTGCGACACTTAAAGGTGCAACTAACGAGTCAACAAAGGATGCCATATTACTTTTCATCAATAGTGTATGGTGAGATAGTGAAGATACAGGCGCAAATAAACTATCTGTCATAGATATTATCTTAGCACCTTTAGATTTAGCATAGCTTACAATTTGATAAGTTTTCTTTGAATATCTAGGAAAACTCATAGCTATAACTACATCATTTTCATTTATTCTTACCATCTGTTCATAAACATCTCCTATGTCAGCTCTAACAACATGAACATTATCTAATATTACATTAAGATAAAATCCTAGATATTGAGCTATAGCAAACGAACTTCTCATTCCTATTATATATATTTTTCTGGCATTAAGTACTTTATTTACAGATTCTTGAAATACTTGTTCGTCCATTTCTTCTAAAGTTTCTCTTATATTTTCTATATCACTTTTTAACACCTTGTTAAGTATAATATTATCACTAGAATACTCATTTGCCATTTCAACTCTTTGCACCGTAGTTAATTTGTTTTTTATGAGTTCTTGAAGTGAAGCTTGAAGCTTAGGATAGCCACTAAATCCTAAAACATTGGCAAATCTAACTACTGTAGATTCACTAACTCCTACTGTTTCACCTAGTTTAGATGCTGTCATAAAAGCAGCTTTATCATAATTTGATAAAATATATTGAGCTATTAACTTCTGACCTTTACTTAACTTAGGATATTGAGACTGGATATTAGATATAAGGTGTTTACCGTCTTGTGATGTCATATGCATATCTCCTTTTTTCATTAGTTTTTAAATATTTTTTATTAACAAAGCACCTTCTTCAAATGCTCTAATATTTAATTCTTCTGTTCCCTTTGGAACTCTACCTAATATAGCTTTTTTTAGATTTTCTTTGTTTATTATATCTAAAACTTCTCCGATTGCTCCCAAAGCAACAATATTTGAAACCATTTCCCTACCAATTGACTCTCTTGCAGTTTTTATTATTGGTATTTCATATGTATTCTTAATATTTAAATTTGAATTTAACTTAATTGAAGAATCTACTATTAGTATACCATCTTCTCTTAAATCTTTAGAATACTCATTATAAGATTTTTGTGTTAATGATAACAACATATCTGGCTTTCTAACTTTTGGAAAGTTTATTTCTTCATCACATAATATGACCTCTGACTTACTTGCACCGCCTCTAGCTTCTGGTCCATAAGATTGACTTTGTACCGCATTTAATTTTGACATTATGGCACCTTCAGCAAGAATAATACCTGCAAGTATAAGACCTTGACCGCCTGAACCACTTAATCTTATTTCCTTTTTCATTGTTTATCCCCCTATTAAAGCAACTATATTATTTTTCTATAAAACGATCTATTATTTTTTGATATTCCTCAATATATTCTGGAGCTATTTCATTTTTAAATTCCCCCATAAACATTTTCCCATCTAATTTTTCCTGAGGAAGTTTATCTTTTAATTTTATGTCAATATAGTTATCTTTAAGTAAATTCATCAATGATACTGCAGACCCTTTTTTATTTTTTCTTCCGTAGTAAGTTGGACAAATACTTACCCCTTCTATTAATGAAAAGCCTTTGTGAGATATACCTGTTTTTACATAGTCTATCATTTTTTTAGCATGATATGCAGTTGACCTTGCCACATACGTAGCACCTGCGCCACAAGCAAGGTTACATATATCAAATGGCTTATCTATATTTCCAAATGGAGCAGTTGTTGCTAAGTCATTAGTTGGAGTAGTAGGTGAAAATTGTCCCCCTGTCATTCCGTATATATTATTATTAAATACAATAGTAGTTATATCTATGTTTCTTCTACAAGCATGTATTAAATGATTTCCACCTATAGCTGTAGAGTCTCCATCTCCACTTATAACTATTACATGTAAGTCAGGATTTGCAAGCTTAAGCCCAGTAGCAAAAGCTAAAGCTCTTCCGTGGGTAGTATGAAGTGTATTAAAGTCTAAATAACCAGCTGCCCTTGAGGAACATCCAATACCAGAAACTATACAAACCTTATCTTTATCTAAACCTAGTTCTTGTATAGCTACTCCTATAGATCTCATTAAAATGCCATGTCCGCATCCAGGACACCATATATGAGGTAATCTATCCGTTCTAAAATTATTTTTTATTATTGAACTTGGCATTGATGCACCTCCTTAACACTTACTATTATATCTTCAGGCGTGATTATATCCCCATTAGCTTTATTTATTCCATGAATACAACAATCTTTATCTGAAACTCTTTGAACTTCTAATATCATTTGCCCTAAATTCATTTCAGGAACAAATATTAAGTTAACTTTTTTACTTAATTCATTTACTTTTTCTTCTGGGAATGGCCAAATTGTTTTTACTACAAACATTCCAGCTTTTACACCTTCTTGTCTTAACATATTTACAGCTTCTTTTGAAGATCTAGCCATACATCCAAATGTTACAAATAATACGTCGCAATCATCTACTAAATATTCTTCGTAGATTAGTATATCATCTAAATTTTCACTTACCTTATTCATTAATCTAGTAATTAATTTTTCAGTTTCTTTAGTACTGTTAGTAGGAAAACCTGTTTCATCATGCATAAGTCCTGTAACATTATATCTATATCCTTCACCAAAATTAGCCATTGCTGGAACTAAGTCTTCAGTATATTCATAAGCTTTATAATCCATTGGTGAACAATTAGGTTTTTTTCTATTTATAACTTCTAATTCTCCCGTCTCTGGAAGTTCTACTTTTTCTCTCATATGTCCTATTACTTCATCTAAAAGTAATATTACTGGCATTCTATATTTTTCAGAAAAATTAAATGACTTAACAGTTAAATCAAATGTCTCTCTAACAGAAGTTGGAGATAGGACTATTACTGGATGATCACCATGAGTTCCCCATTTAGCTTGCATAACATCGCCTTGTGAAGGTTGAGTTGGCAGACCTGTACTTGGTCCTGATCTTTGAACATTTACCAAAACACAAGGAACCTCAGTCAAGGTAGCATACCCTAAATTTTCTTGTTTTAAAGAAAATCCTGGACCACTTGTTGCAGTCATTGATTTCAATCCGGCTAAAGACGACCCTATTATTGCAGCCATACTTGCTATCTCATCTTCCATTTGTATAAACTTACCGCCTATTCTTGGAAGCATCGCAGCTGATACTTCAGCTATTTCGGTAGATGGAGTTATTGGATAACCAGCAAAAAACTTCATTCCTGCATATATAGCTCCATGTACGCAAGCTTCGTTCCCTTGAAGCAATTTTATTTTCCTAGCCATTTTAGATATTTCCCCCTTGAATCTCTATTCTATTTATTTAGCCCTTTAAGATATATGGCATAATCAGGACATCTTAACTCACATTGGCCACATTGTATGCATTTATTTATATCTATTATATCTACTACATCTTCTTTTAACTCTAGTACTTTTTTGGGACAATACTCTATACATATCCCACATCCTTTGCACCAACTTTTTTCAATTATAAGTTGTTTGCTATTCAATGCAATACCCCCCTTAAATGATACAAAACATTTCTATTTATTGTTAATTCTATAGTATCAAAATATTTTAAAAAATGCAATTTGAAATTCACTAAAATTTTGAAAAAATTCATTTGAAAGATTTTATTCATTATTATATATTACAAATATTACTTATTAATTCATAATAATAATATTTTTGTTAAGTTATACACAAAAATCAACTCTAGATACATGTTTAAATTACCTAGAGTTTGTCTTAAAAGTTAATATAATATTTTAATTTTTGAAATTTATATTTATTTAATAATGTTATCAAATATCTTTATTTTATTGTAATTTGTTAAATCAAAATATAGAGGCGTTATAGATATATAACCTTCTTCAATAGCAACTACATCACTATCTGGATCTTGAGGAAGCTCTCTTAACCTTCCACCCATCCAATAATATTTTCTACCCATTGGATCCACTCTTTCCTCAAATGCGTTTTCGTATTTTCTGTTACCTAGCTTTGTCACTTTGTATCCCTTTATATCTGTATCTGGTATGTTTATATTTAGTATACAATCATCTAGTAAATTTAATTTGTCTTTTATATCTTTTATAACGGTAAATATATAGTCACAAGCTTTTTTATAGACTTCTTTTGATACATTAAATTTATTATATGATATAGCTATAGAAGGCTTTTCTTGTACAAGTCCTTCAATAGCTCCTGATACAGTTCCAGAATATATTACATCTGTTCCAAGATTAGGTCCATTATTTATTCCACTTAGAACCAAATCTATGTTTCTATCTTTTGCAATAACTTCTATTCCAAGCTTTATACAATCCGCAGGGGTACCGCTAACAGCATAAGCTTCTATATTATCACCAATATCTGTTTTAACTACCCTTAGGGGGTGATGCATTGTTATAGCATGACCTACAGCACTTTTTTGAGAATCAGGAGCTACAACACATACATTTGCTATTTTTGATACTGACTTTGCAAGTTCTATTATTCCTTCTGCGAATATTCCATCGTCATTAGTTATAAGTATATTCATATTAATCTCCTTTTTAATACTCTTTTTTCTTTTCAATTAATAAAAGTTGTGGTGGATTATTTTTTTGATTCATAAAATCACATCTTAACACATTAAAATAAGTTTGTTCTAAATTCATAATGTATTCATATACTGAATTTTTTTCTTCTAACCCACCTTCATGTCCTGTATATAAAGCTATACTTATAATTCCATGAGGCTTTAGCAACTTTAAAGATTTTTCAATGGCTTGTATAGTGGTATTAGGTTTTGTTATTACAGAGTGGTCTGCACGTGGCAAATACCCCAAATTAAATAATACACAAGATATTTCTTTATCTATGTAATTATCTATATTTTCATGTCCATCAAGTATAAGTTTCGTTCTGTTTAATAAGTCATTTTTCTCAAGGAGTTTTGTACTTGAGTCAATAGCTACTTGTTGTACGTCAAATCCATATACAAAACCACTTTCTCCAACCTTCTCAGCTAAATACTTAGTATCATATCCATTTCCAACAGTGGCATCTACTACTATATCTCCTTCTTTTAAAACATTCTCAAGTATAACTTTATTTATATCCGTTACCTTAGTTATATATTTAGCTTTTATCAATTTAATCTCCTCCGAAAACTTATGATAGTGATTTTAAGTAATCTAATTCTTCTTTAGTTAAATATCTCCACTTTCCTTTTTCTAAGTTAGATAAACTTACTTTGCCCATAGCTATTCTTTGTAAATGTAGAACAGGATGTCCTATTGCTTTACACATTTTTCTTACCTGTCTATTTTTACCTTCATGGATTTTTATCTCACATATACTATAGTTTTTGTCTTGGTTGACTTCTAATATTTTGAATTTAGCTGGTGCTGTTACATAGTCTTCTATTTTTAAGCCACTTTCAAAATCCTTTATTTTATAGCTATTTGGAATACCTCCAACTTTTGCTATGTAAGTTTTATTAACTTCATGTTTTGGATGAGTGAGTTTATAAGTTAAGTCTCCATCATTAGTCAAAAGTAAAAGTCCACTAGTCTCATAATCTAATCTACCTATAGGATAAATTCTTTCTTTTATTCCATTTATCAAATCAATTACATTTTGTCTATTAAATTGATCTTTGACTGTCGTCACATATCCTTCTGGCTTATTTAGCATTATGTATATTTTCTCTTTTTGTGGTTTTATAACTTTTCCATTTACTTTTATTATATGTTTATGCTCATCTACATCAAAACCCATCTCTTTAACAATTTGACCATTGGCCTCAACTTTACCACTTTCTATAAATTCATCAGCTTTTCTTCTTGATGCAATACCACATAGAGCTATATATTTATTAAGTCTCATAATAAACTTCCTTTCATTTCTATATAATAATTTATTTCTGTAAGTAATAATATAATATAATACATATTATATTAAGTGAAGAAAATATTATAAAACAAATTAATATTTATTTTGTTAAATAGTTTGTAAGTTGACCATAATTAAATATATATCCAAAATATAATAAAAGGCTATATCTATTATAATTGTAGGAGGAAGTTATGTTTTCTAGAGAAAATATTAAGTATTCTATATTCATTGCATTTATCTCTGTTTTATTTTTTAAATTTATAGATAATCCCAAAACTTTTATATCTGGCATCGATGGATTTTTAACTTTTTTTAGCCCGTTTTTAATAGGTATATTTATATCCCTTTTAATAAATCCTATTATGATGATTATAGAAAAAAAGTTTAACATGCCTAGAATAATAAATATAGCTATAGTGTATGTCTTTGTAATAATATTATTATTTATAGGATTTAGAATAATAATACCTTCAATATTAACTAGTATAAACAACATAATAGTAGAGTTACCTAGTTATATGAGAGAAGCTCAGGTATGGATAAATACTTCATTAACAAAATCTAAATTTTTAAATAATGCGGCACCTTTAATACAAAGTAATATAGATTCCATATTAGGCAAGACAGGTCAAGTTTTAAGCAAAGTTTCTTCTGATATTCTTTTGTATGCTGTAGCATTAACTTCAAATTTATTTAATTTAATAATAGGAATAACTATATCAGTATATGCTTTAAATGATAAGGAAAAAATAGGATTAGGGTTTAAAAGGTTATTATACGCAACAACAACTAGAAATAAGGCAAACAATATAGTTAGTATATTTAAGCTTTCTCATGATATATTTCAAAGTTATTTAGTTGGTATATCAATAGAAGCTTTGATAGTAGGTATACTTGCTTTTATTGGTCTATCCTTACTACATATAAAATATACTTTGTTATTATCTATTATAATAATGGTAACTAATGTAATACCTTATTTTGGACCTTTTATAGGCGCTGTTCCAGCAGTTGTTATGACTTTAATATATGATCCAATTAAAGCATTTTGGGTTGTAATATTTATATTTGTATTACAACAATTAGATGGGAATGTAATCGGGCCTAAAATAATGGGAGATATTGTAGGTCTTGATCCATTATGGGTTATTTCTGCAGTCTTAATAGGAGGCGCCTTATTTGGTTTTTTAGGTTTTTTTATAGCAGTTCCTATAGCTGCTGTTATAAAAGTTATTTTAGATAAATATGTTGATAGTAAGCTTTACATTAAAAATTCAAAATAAAAGCTATGATTTAAATTCATAGCTTATTTTTATATTTGCAGAAAATTTCCTAATATTGCATTACTTTATTGGTTAAATTAATTATAACAACTTCTTAAAGGAGGATTTTATAATGGCTAGAGATAAACATAAAAGAGAAGATTGTAAAACTAGATTTAATAGAAATGACAAGAAAAACCCTCATTTTAATTTAGAACTTGGTGAAGAACTAAATCTACCACCTAGACTTAGACCAAAAAAATCAGGATCTGTAGCTCAAAATACTGCTAGACCGATATCTACACACAAAAATCATCAAGATCATTAGGAGGATTTGGTTATGGATAACAATAAAAATCGTATGAAAGATAGACCAAAATCAAATGCTGAATTAAGAAAGATGTTTTTTCAACATGGATCAGAAATAGGAATAGTCGATACAGATAAGATTGGTAATACAGAAGCTAAGCTTACTAAACGTTCTAAACTTTCTCATAAAAAACAACATGGTGATTCTAATACAACTAAACAATAAATTAAAAAAAATAGGGCTTAGCCTTCTAGTGTTGCATCAAAGAAATACTTACAGATTGACAATGGAAAAAATTTAATAATGAAAAAAAGAACCTCCTTGTGGTTTAATGGTTTTGTCCAGAAACCAAACACAAGGAGGTTCTTTTTTATGACTATTACTATTAATAATAATAAATTAGTTTTTCATAAATTGCTAGAGGAAATTGGAGGTAGTTTTCTTAATAGTACAATAAAGAAATACGATGGAGATTATAGAAGTCAGCACTTTGACTCAAAATCGCATATAAATTCAATGTTGTACTTGAATATAAGAGGATGTAAGAGTCTGCGAGAAGCAGAAGCAGAAATATCATCCAACAGAAAATT
>NZ_JCANUR010000018.1:0-54929 GCF_059569055.1 Sporacetigenium mesophilum DSM 16796
GAAACTGCACCAGAAAAATGTCCAGTTTGTAAAGTTGGAGCTGAAAAGTTCATAGAAAAATCAGGGGATTTAGTTTGGGCTGATGAACATAGAATAGGTGTTGCTAAAGATGTAGATCCTGAAATAATAGAAGGTTTAAGAGCTAACTTCATAGGGGAATGTACTGAAGTTGGAATGTACTTAGCTATGTCTAGACAAGCAGATAGAGAAGGGTTCCCTGAAGTTGCTGAAGCTTATAAGAGAATAGCTTTTGAAGAAGCTGAACATGCTGCTAAATTTGCTGAATTATTAGGCGAAGTTGTTGTTGCCGATACTAAGGCTAACTTAACTGCTAGAGTTGATGCTGAATACGGTGCTTGTGATGGTAAGAAAAAATTAGCTACTCGTGCTAAAGAATTAAACTTAGATGCTATACATGATACTGTTCATGAAATGTGTAAAGATGAAGCTAGACATGGTATGGCTTTTAAAGGTTTATTAGAAAGACACTTTAATAAATAATATTATTTAGTTATTGCATAACTTACCATTTATTGGTTATAATCCTAATATATAGTTAATTAATCCACTATATAATTTGCTTTGCTACAGGAATAGGGCTAAGGTTAATACCTTAGCCCGCTTTTTTTATGTTAATTTTTAAAAAACATTTCAAATTCTATATTTGTGGAATTACTATTAATCTTGTTCTAGGGCCTGTTGCAACGCCATAAGCTGTTAAAAATCTAGGTTCATTGACTAATGCGAACATCAAAAGACCTTTTTCTGTAATAAAATTTGCCCTGTCAGGAGTTGCTCCTACTATCGTAAATTGTTCTTTTGAACCTATAGTTGTACCAGTAGCAGTTATTAAACCCTCTCCTCCATTTACAGCACTTAGATAATATCCTTTAGTTGTTCTTATAGCAACTTTGTCTCTATTCAATCCTTGTGGTATTAACAAAAAAGTCTCATTTGGGCCTATTGAAATAGCATTAACAAATACATATCCTCCTCCCCCATTTGCAGCAGATACGAAAAAACCACCATCAATTTTTAATGCTACTTTAACTATATTACCTGCTTTTAAAGTTTGGATTATTTTATATATAGGAAGTTCATATTGCTCTTGCAATTCGGTAGGCATTATAATTTGATCTAGCTGTTGTCTTTTATATATATTAAACATAATTACTCCCCTTTTAAATATCTCGTTTAATATAATATATGAATATAATATCTAATGTGAAATGTACAAATAAAAAACAACGCTATAAGCGTTGCTATTTATTTCTTATATTTTATTATTTATTCATTACCTAAAATTTTATCATAACAATAAAAAGGTTTTTCTTTTCCTAAAAAACTCATCTCCCCGATAAGTTTATATCCACATTTCTTAAATAATGAATTCATCTTTATATTTATTGAATAAGTATCTGTTTTTAAATATTTTACATTTTGTTCTCTTGCTAATTCTTCTGCAAATTTCATTAAATTTTTGGCAACTCCTTTATTCCTATGAGCATTATTAACTGCCATCCTATGAACTACCATAGATTTTTCATCTAAAGACCAATTTAATTCTTTATATTCATCTGGCTCTATGTAGTTAACACATATAAAGCCTGCAACCTCTTTATCTATATCTTCAACATATAATTCTTCTTTTTCTATATCATATGCGAAATTACTAGCTTGAGGATAGCTTTCATCCCACTGCGTATTATTATAAGAGCGCATTTCTTCTACTGTTTCTTTTATTATTTTCATAATACTATCTAAATCATTTACTGTTGCTTTTCTTATCATAATGATCACTCCTTATACTGTTTTGTTTTATACCATTCCTGTTCAATATTTTCTCTCATTTTTTTTACTAGTTCATACACAATTCTTTTTTCTTCTTCTGTAAATCCACAAAAGCAAGTTTCTATATTTCTATTTTCTTCTTCAACTACAAGATTGTAAATTTCAAGTGCTTTTTCTGTTGGATTTAATCTATATATTCTCTTATCTATTTCATCTTGTTCCTTGTTTATATATCCTTCTTTTATAAGCTTTTGTATAGCTTTTGTAGTTGTCGTTTTATCAACTTTTAAAATATTTGATAAACTAATTAGATTAATCCCCGGATTTTCACACACTCTGGTTAAAAATATAAACTGACCTTTTTGCAAATTTAATTCTTTGAACTTTAAATCACTTATTGAGTGTACTGTTCTAGATAACTGGCCTACTTCTCTCAAAATATTGCTTTTAAAATTATTAATGGCTATCACCCCTTATTTAGTTGAACATTCAACTATATTTATATTATCAAAATTTTGTTGAAAATTCAACTATATTTTTTCAAAAAAATAGCAACGCTTCTAAGCGTTACTATAAACTAGCTTCTTCAAAAACTTTATGTACAACATCTTTAGTGGTGCCACCTTCAAAAATTTTACGATTTTCTATATAGTAAGTTGGAACATAGTAGTAATCGTATTTACTCGCAATTTCAGGATTTTTTTCTTCATCAATTATTTCTACCTTAATGTCTTTATATTTGGGATTTTCTTGTTTCACTTCATCAATCCATTTAATTGCTTTTTTACAATGAGGGCACCAATCTGTTATAAGCACAGTAATATCTTTCATAAAATTACACCTTCCTATTAACTATTTTTCAAAAGTAATTAATCAAGCATTAGAATAAATTGAATTTAAATTACATAAATATCATTACTATTATCCTCTACAGTTTTTACATTATTATTTTTATGAAATCCTATTTTAATTAACTCATACATAGCCTCTGAAAAATCATCTATATTATTAGTTTCTTTATAATCTTCTACTTTCTCTATAATATCCCAAGGCATTATGAAGCTTTTATGTTTATTTATACTATTTTCTTCCATGCAATCACCTTTTTAATATGTAAATTTTTATATAAATATGATTTTACAGTGTTGTAGTTTCATATTTACCATTTTCATATGCTTCTCTATATTTATCAAAGGTACTTTTTCTACCTGATTTTCTTTTAATCTCCTGATTTTCTGTATTATCACTTAAAGGTATAAATCCAAACTCTCTAACTAAAGCTTCTTCTCTTATAAGCCAAGTCTTTCCAAACTTTTTTACATCTACACTATCAATAAATCTTTTACCTACATTTTGTCTAAAGGTAGATTGATCCATTTTATACATACTTGCTACATCTGCAAAGGTATATAATCCTTCAAAAGAACTCATAAAATCACTCCTTAAATTATATTTATATCGTGATTATTAACTTATATCGTGATTTTATACATTTATATAATATATAAATTTTTTTATATAGCTTTCTGGATGTCTTAAAAACATTATTTAATTTATTAGATTTCTTAGATTAGAAGGAGATTAGATAAACAGGTATTTTGATTTACTATAAAAAAATAGCAACGCCTATAAGCGTTGCTATTACTGGTGCGGAAAGGGGGACTTGAACCCCCACGAGAATACTCCCGCCACCCCCTCAAGATGGTGCGTCTGCCGATTCCGCCATTCCCGCATGTTTGATTTCATAACAATATTTTAAAGAATTTTCACAAAATAGTCAAGAAAAAGAGCTTATAAAAATTATAAGCTCTTTGATTTATATTTTATATTATCTATATATTATTGATATAATCCCATAGATAAATATTTTTCTCCTCCGTCTGGAGCTAATGTTACTACAGCTTTCCCTTTTCCTAATTCTTTAGCAACTTCAATTGCTGCAAATATAGCAGCCCCTGATGATATACCTACAAGCATACCTTCTTCACTTGCTACACGTCTAGCTGCATCAAAAGCATCTTCATCTTCAACAGTTATAATTTGATCAACTAAATCTGCTTTGTATATACCTGGTACAAATCCAGCACCTATACCTTGTATTTTGTGTGGTGATGGGTTACCACCTGATAATACTGGAGATTTCGCTGGTTCTACAGCTACAACTTTTATATCAGATTTTAATTCTTTTAATTTATTTCCAACTCCTACTACAGTTCCACCAGTTCCAACTCCTGCTACAAATGCATCTACATTTGGAACATCTTCTAATATTTCTTCTGCAGTAGTTGCATAGTGCTTTTCTGGATTTGCTATGTTTTCAAATTGTTGTGGTACGAAATACTCTTTTCCAGCTGATGCCATTTCTAAAGCTTTTGCTATAGCACCTTTCATTCCTAGTGCGCCTTCAGTTAATACTAATTCAGCTCCATAAGCTGATATCATATTTCTTCTTTCCACACTCATAGTTTCTGGCATTACTATTATAACTTTGTATCCTCTTAATTTTCCTATCATAGCTAAAGCTATACCAGTATTCCCACTAGTTGGCTCAACTATTACACTACCTTCTTTTAATAATCCCATTTCTTCAGCTTTTTCTATCATTCCAAGTGCTGCTCTATCTTTTACACTTCCGCCAGCATTGAATTTTTCTAATTTTACATATATATCAGCCATATTTTCATCAGCTATATTGCTTAATTTTAACATTGGTGTTTTACCTATCATTTCTAATACACTATTAAATATCATATTCTATTCCTCCTGTTTTTATCTATTTAATCCCTATCGATTTACTATGTTTTAATTATACATCTTAATACATTGTCCTGTCAATATAAAGAATAATAAATATATTATTTATTTTATACTATATCTAACAATAAAAATAGGGATTTATTTACATAAATCCCTACTTATATTTATATAGCTTCTTCAGTTAATTTATCTACATTACTAAGAATCTCGCCTATGTTTCCTTCTAAAAATAAATCGCAGTCTATATCATGACTTTTTACATCATCAATAACTACTAACTTACCTTTAGAAAGCTTTTTCACTTGATTTACAGGTGATATAAGTAAATTCGTCCCTATAACTACTACCAAGTCAGCCCCTTGTATATCCCCTATAGTTCTAAACCACTCAAATTCACGATAAGGATCTCCATATAAAACTATATCTGGTCTTAAATTAGATGAACACTCTCTACATTTTGATTTATTTAGAAAATCTTCAGAAGTGTGCTTAGTTTTACATGTTTTGCAGTATACATTATTTATTCTTCCATTTAAATGGTAAACTATATTACATCCAGCATATTCATGAAAATCATCTACAGCTTGTGTAGCTATTGAATGAACTAAACTATTTTCTTGCCACTTAGATAATATCTTATGCCCATTATTGAAATTACATTGTTGTAAATCAGCTACCCTTGTACTATAAAATTCATGGAATTTATCGTAATTATTATCCAAAGAATCTACTAAAGATGCTATTTTAGGGTCAGCGTCATTCCACCAACCTTCTTTCTCAAAGATATCAGGTATATTACTATCTTCATTTATTTTATAGCCTGTTATGACTACTGTATTTTTAGATTCCTTTAAATATTTAGCTAACAGTCTTTCATTAGTCATGATTATATCCCCCTTTAAAGTCTTTCATGTTATTTTTCTATATTGAGACTCTCTATTCCTTCATATATATCAAAATCATTTGAATTAAAATTACCTTTTATCCTTTTGTTTACAACTATATTGTCATTAGTTATAACTAATGGTATAAAAAGAATTTTATCTCTTACATACTTTTGGAGTTTGTGATAACTTTCTATGTCAGCTTGTTTTCCTTTATAAACCAAAGTATCTTGAAGATATTGACTTAATTTTTCATCTTGATAGTTTATTGAATTTATTATAAAGCTTGGATCTGGAACATGAGAAAGTTCCCATCCAATTAATGCTATGTCGTATTCCCCTTTTGATAAAGCTTCTGTCATTTCATCTTCGCTTAATTCCAGTGTAGTTACTTTTATACCTATATCAGCTAAATTATCTCTTATTGTATAAGAAGCTTTTATTCTTTCAAAGTTATCTTTATTTACTATAAGTTTTAGTTCTATTTTTTTCTTACTAGTAACTACATTTTTATTTTCATTATTATTTGTGTTATTTTCGTTATTTTTATTTTCTTCATTGTTTACATTATTTTGGGTACTTGTATTTTTTTCACTTACCTTTTTTAGAAATTCTTTTGCCTTTTTCTTATTATATGGATATGGTTTTAGATCTTTATTATAATATTTTGATGTTGGATATAGGGCAAAACCTGTTCTTTGGGCCTGTTCTATATAACCTTCTTTTACTATACTATCCCTGTCTATTGCATGAACTATAGCTCTCCTAAAGTTTATATCATTAATGTAGGGATTGTTAAAATTAAGAACCATATTTTCAAACCCTCTACCTTCATAGCTTATAGTTCTAAATTCATTATCTGTAAAACTAGCTAAGTCCTGTAGACTAACCTTTGTTATATCAGTTTCTAATGCCATAGTCATTGTAACCTGTGCTTCTTCATCAGGAACTATGCTAACCCTTATATCCCTTGCATCTTCTGGGATTTCATCGTAATAATCCTTATTTGGAGATAATAACATATAGCTTCTAGGTTCATACTTTTCTATTTTATAATGTCCACTTCCAATTAAATTACTTTTATCTGATTTCATTTTTTCATCATCTAATCCATCCAAAATATGCTTTGGAATTATAGGAAACGTAAGTGTTTCTACAGAAAATGCATATGAATCAGTAAAATTTATAGTTAAATCCTTTGAAGTACTTACTTGTACACTAGATATATTCTCTACCAAAGGCTTGTATGGACTTTCTTCAGATTGTTTTATTGTGTCTATAGTAAATTTAACGTCGCTTGCTACTAATTTTTGTCCGTCATGCCAACTACTGTCTTTCAAAGTTATATTAAGGGATGTTCCCCCATTACCAAAACTATAACTTTCAACAAGTTGTGGTACTACATTGTAATTTTTATCTATTTTGAATAAGCCTTCATACACCAATTTCATTACATAATCCACTGAAGTATAATTATTTAAAATAGGATTTAGTGTAGTCGGCTGAATCATAGACAAATTTATGTTTTCAGAGTTAATAGCACTTACAACTTCATTTTCTTTTTTATCATTATTTAATATATTTTTAGTACATCCGAAAAGTAGAGATGTTGTTAATATAATCATTAATATAACTCTAACCTTTTTCATTAGTTTCTCCCTTCAATTTCTTATCCTTCTAGCTATATAACTTTGTGTACATTTTGTAATTTTTTTGTACCTTTTCTAAATAGTTTTCCGTTTCTTTAAAAGGTATATAATCAATTACATTTCCGTCTCTGCTGTATTTTTTATTTTTAAGCCACTTAGCTACATTTCCAGAACCGCCGTTATATGCTGCTATTACTAGATTTGTATCTTTAAATTGAATATACAATCTATTTAAATACCAACATCCAATTTTTATATTTGTATTTGGGTCATATATATCTACATCTTTTAGCTTAAGCTCTTTTTGTGCCCATTTTTGAGTAATAGGACTTATTTGCATAAGTCCTTTTGCATCTTTATGAGATATGGCATCTTGGTCAAATTTACTTTCAGCCTTTATAATGCTAAAAACCAAATATGGATCTATATTATATTCATTTGCATACTTAAGTACATATTCATTGTATTTGGTTGGATATGCAGTTTTTAAAACTTCTTCATGTTCGTATAATACCCCCACTACCAAAGCTATGATTATAGCTATAATGACAAGGATTTTTTTCGTCACATCATATCCCCTCCATATTTTTTAAGAATTCCTCCACTTGCTTATTAAGTATTTCCAAGTCATATGAGTTATCTATTATATAATCTGCGTAAGTTTTTTTATCTTCTTGACTCATTTGAGATTTTATTCTAACAATAGCATCTTCCCTAGAACAATTATCTCTTTTTATTATTCTTTGTATTTGAACTTCTTCATCACAAATTATTAAAAGAATTTTATCCACTAAGTCATAAAACTTTGCTTCTATTAATAATGGTGCATCAACTATAACGATTTTTTCTTTATTATTTTTATATTCATTTATTCTGCCTTCAATAATTTTTTTAATTTTTGGATGAGTAATACTGTTTAATTTTATAAGTTTAACATCATCATTAAAAACTATATTACCTAGCTTTTTTCTATTTAAAGTTCCATCAGAGTTCTTAACTTCATCTCCAAAATAATCAAATATTTCATTTAAAGCAGTTGTATTATTAAGTATTTCTCTAGATATTTTATCAGCATCTATTATGTTAATATTTTTGGATTTAAGTACATTAGATACAGTGCTTTTTCCAGTTCCTATACTTCCAGTTAAGCCTACAACTAACATTTTTTCACCTACTTTGTATCGTACCATGATTTTCCTACATTTAAATCTACCTTTAATGTAACATCCATAGAAAATGCATTTTCCATTTCTTTTCTCATTATATCCTTTACTATATCTATTTCATCTTCATACGTTTCTATTATAAGCTCATCGTGTACTTGAAGTATAAGCTTAGATTTAAGGTTGTTTTCTTCAAGTTTGTTGTGAACATTTACCATAGCTATTTTTATTATATCTGCTGCACTACCTTGGATTGGAGCATTCATAGCAAGTCTTTTTCCTAAGTTTTTAAGAATATTATTTCTTGAATTTATCTCTGGTATATATCTTCTTCTATTTAATATCGTTCTTACATGGCCATCATTAATAGCTTCTTCTATTACGTTATCCATATACTCTTTTATTCTAGGATATTTTGCAAGGTAAGCATCTATATACCCCTTGGCCTTTTTTACTGGTATGTGTAGGTTTTGAGATAACCCAAAATCACTTATTCCATAAACTATACCAAAGTTTACTGCCTTTGCAGCACTTCTAAGCTCACTAGTAACTTCATCAAGTTCTACATCAAATACTTGAGATGCAGTTTTTGTATGTATATCTTCTTCATGTTTGAATGCATCTATCATACTTTCATCGCCACTAATACTAGCAAGTACTCTAAGTTCTATTTGAGAGTAATCTGCATCTACAAACTGACAGTTGTCATCTGCTATAAATACCTTTCTAAGGTTTCTACCAAGTTCAAGTCTTACAGGTATATTTTGAAGATTAGGCTCTGTAGATGATATTCTTCCTGTTGTAGTTATAGTTTGGTTAAAAGATGAATGAATTCTTTTACTTATTGGATTCATTATATTTAATAAGCCATCTACATATGTAGATTTTAGCTTAACTATTTGTCTATATTCTGATATTTTGTTTATTATAGGGTGCTTATCTTTTAATTTATCTAGTACTTCTGCATCAGTTGAATACCCTGTTTTTGTCTTTTTAACTACAGGTAACTCTAGTTTTTCAAATAATATAACTCCTAATTGCTTAGGTGAATTTATATTAAACTTATCACCAGCAAGTTCATATATATCTTTTTCTAAAGTTTGTATAGAAGCTGTAAATTCAACGTTTAACTCTTCTAATTTTTCTTTATCAACTTTAATTCCTTCATATTCCATAAATCCTAGTACTTCAACTAAAGGCATTTCTACATCATAAAAAAGACTATCCATATCCATTTCTTTTATTTTTTCTTCCATCATAGGCATTGTGTTATATACAACATATAATATATCACCTATGTGAATTTTAAGTGTTTCAAAGTCTAAGTCTACATATTTTTTTGCCTTTACACCTTTTCCTAGTAATTCTTCCTTTGATGTTAGCTTTTTGTTCAAATATTTAGCAGCTATATTGTCATATGAATAAGTAGAACTAGCTGAATCTATTAAATACTCAGATATAGTTATATCAAAATCCATGTTTTCAAGCTTTATACCATAAGATCTTAGTGCTATATAATCTTCTTTTAAGTTGTATCCATATTTTTTTATTTCTTTACTAGATAAAATTTCTTTGAAATCTTCTATATTTTCTTCATCAATATAGTATATGTTTTTGTCGTCTAAACTTAAAAACATATGTAATATATTTTTATTAAGTAAATTATCTGATTTAGTTACAGTTTTTAATAAAACATATTTTTTTTCATTTATTTCATTTATAAAATCATTTATATTTTCTAATTTATTTATACTTATATTTAATTCTTCTTGGACAGCTGGTGCGTTTTCATCACCTGATGCATTATTAGAAATCTTTGATATTAAGCTGTTAAATCCAAACTCACTAAACAACTTTATAACCTCATCAGTATCGTATTGTTCTAGTTTTAACTCATCTAAATCTATTTGTATTGGCATATCTCTAATTATAGTAGCTAGTCTTTTACTCATTATAGCTGATTCTTTATTTTCTTCTATTTTAGTTTTAACACTGCCCTTTAACTTATCTGTGTTTTCAATTAAGTTTTCTATACTTCCAAACTCTTTTATAAGTTTTATACCTGTTACTTCCCCTACACCTGGTACCCCTGGGATATTATCCGATTTATCTCCCATCAGTCCTTTTAGGTCTATAAATTGATTAGGAGTCATTTGATATTTTTCCATGACTTTATCAAAATCGTATTCTTCCACCTCAGCTATACCTTTTTTAGTTATAAGTGTTGTAGTGTTGTTTGATGCAAGTTGTATAGCATCTTTGTCCCCTGTAACTATGTATACTTTGTAGTCATTTTGTTCTGCTACCAATGATACTGTTCCTATTATATCGTCAGCTTCGAACCCTTCTAATTCAAGTCTATGTATTTTGAAAGAATCTAATAACTTCTTTAAAGGCTCCATTTGTACTCTTAGCTCGTCTGGCATTTTTTTTCGCCCTGCTTTGTAATCTTTATATTCTAAGTGTCTAAATGTAGGGGCTTTTTTGTCAAATGCAACACTTATATGTGTTGGCTTATATGTCTCTATTATTTTAAATAG
Organism: Sporacetigenium mesophilum DSM 16796; assembly: GCF_059569055.1. Classification (NCBI taxonomy): domain Bacteria; kingdom Bacillati; phylum Bacillota; class Clostridia; order Peptostreptococcales; family Tepidibacteraceae; genus Sporacetigenium; species Sporacetigenium mesophilum. The sequence continues at coordinate 10,785 of NZ_JCANUR010000018.1, forward strand.
CATTGTTGTAAATCCATATATTGCATTTGTATGTAATCCATCTTTGTTCATAAGTTCTGGAAGGGCATAAAATGCTCTGTTTATTATTGAGTTTCCATCTATTATAATTAATCTTTTGTTCAAAATTATCACTCCTAAAATTATTATGTACTTATTATAAACCAAAGTACTATATATTATATTATCATAATAATTACTATTATATTGCATAAAGTTTCCTGTAGTGCTATAATATATTTAGTTAATCGATAAGCCGGTTTGCTGGAATCGGCAGACGGGGCGGACTCAAAATCCGTTGTCAGCAATGACGTGTGGGTTCAAGTCCCACAACCGGCACCAATAAAGAAAAACTAGGTCATATGACCTAGTTTTTTTATGTTCAAATAATACAATATTAATAAAAAGTATTATATATGTTATTTCATTTTAAAATCTATTTTACCAGCACCCATATCAATATCAAATTCTAACTTTTTATTAGCTTCTTCATAATTAGAAGATAAATAATAATCTCCTGACTTATTTAAGTTTAAATCATCTATATTAGTTTTAGTTAAAGCAGCATCTAACTTTATTTTTATTCCTGCCTCTTTTGGAATTACTATAGTCAAGTTTGAAGCACCAGAATCAATCTTAATATTTGAATTATTATATTTATTCCCTAAAATCATATCTAAATCTCCTGCTCCGAAATCTAAGTCAATTGATTTAATGGGTATTTCTTCAAAATTAAGTTTTCCAGAAATAGCACCTAAGTCAAGGTCCAAATCCCATATTACGTCTTTATTCAAATTGAAGTTGTAATTACTACTTTTAGATTTATCCAAATTTGTTATACTATATTCTTTACCTTCAAATCTCAAATTTGCAGTTTCTTTACTATTTTTATATGCCTCATTATATAATAGTTCTCTTCCTTCTAAGTTTGCTCTTATAAGGCCTTCTTCTTCCGAATCTATATTAACTTTAGCAGCTCCTATATCTAAATCAAATTCTCCATAAGTAGTTTCTATAGGTTTTTTAACATTAATATTATTTCTAATTAACTCGTTTTTAACAATACCACCTTGATAAAAGACTCCATACAAAATTAGGATTACAAAAAATAGTGTCCAAGTTATAAAAGTGATAGATTTTTTCTTAAATAAAATATTAACTCCTACTACAATAAATATTAATGGCCACAAATCAAAAATCCCAAATAATATACTAAAACTAATATAACCTAGATTTACTAAAAAAAGAAAAATCCCTATGGTAATTAAAATAATACCATTAATCAACTTTCCATTATTCATATTTTCACCCCTTACAATAAGTATTACAGCACTTTGATATTATAGTTATTTTTTAAAATGCTTGCCTAGTACTACTACCCCTAATCCTATTAATAATATAGGAAATAAAAATCTAAAGTTTATCCAGTGAAAAACTGGAAATCTTTTAATAAATAATATTACTCCAATTAAAATAAATGAATATCCTAGGAATTTAGTATTTTTTTCTTCATTTATATTTACTGTACTTTCAAAATCTGTCCTCTCTGGAATTATTATTGAAGCAAGAATATATAATAATATTCCTGTACCTAAAGCAAATATACTAACTACGCAAAGTAATCTAACCATAGTTGAATCTACTTCAAAATATTCAGCTATTCCACCACATACCCCTGATATCTTTTTATCGTATCTTGAACGATATAAACGATTTTCCATTATCTTTTCCTCCATTAAAACTTAATATAATTTTATTATTCCTCTATATTAATAATACGCGAAATAGTTTTTATTGTGTATGAAAAATTGGCCATAAATAAACTCCTATACATAATGTATAGGAGTTTATTTAATAATTTATTGTTTATTCAGTAACCAAATTAAATTCTTTTTCAACTTCAGCAATTTCTTCAGGAGAAAGTTTTTCCATCGTTATTCCTGTAGCTCCATAAAGTAAAGAAATTAAAGGATTTATTAAGTTAAGGAATGCAAATGGTAAATAAGCTAGTGGAGAAACACCTAGTGTAGCAAACATATATGCACCACATGTATTCCATGGTATTAATGGTGATGTTAATGTACCACTATCTTCTAAACATCTCGATAAATTCTTAGGATGAAGTCCGCGTTTTCTAAACTCATCTTTATACATTCTTCCTGGAAGAACTATAGATAAATATTGATCCCCTGTAACTATATTAGTAAATGTACAAGTGAATAAAGTAGCAGCTACTAAGCCAAATGTACCTTTAGTAAATTTTAATATAGATGCTGCTATAGCTTCTAACATACCTGTTGCTTCTAATATCCCACCAAGAGTTAATGCACATAGTATAAGTGAAACTGTCCACATCATACTATCTAACCCACCACGAGTTAATAACTCATCAACAGCAGCAACTCCAGTTTCTGAAACGTATCCATAGTGTGCAGCATTTATTATATCTCCGAGTGATGCCCCTTGGAATACCCCAGCAAATACGGCACCTAATAATGCACCCGCTATAAGTCCAGGTATAGCTGGAACTTTAAGAACAACCATAGCTATAACACCTATAGGAGCTATAAATAAAATTGGAGAAAGAGTATTAAAGTTACTAGCTAGTGAATTTCTTATTAATTCTATTTGTGCAATATCAAGAGCTTGACCGGCATACTTCATGCCCATTACAGCGTATATAATCAATGCTATTAGTAAAGCTGGACCAGTAGTAAATACCATATGTTTTACGTGTTCAAACAGTGTAGTACCAGCCATTGCAGGAGCTAGGTTAGTTGTATCTGATAGTGGAGACATTTTATCTCCAAAATAAGCACCTGATATTATAGCACCAGCAACAACAGGAGCAGGTATTCCAAGGCCTTGCCCTATACCAATTAGTGCTATACCAACAGTACCAGCAGTTGTCCATGAAGAACCTGTAGCTAAAGCAACAATACCGCATATTATAGTTGTAGCAACTAAGAATATTCCCGGTGATAATATTTTAAGTCCCCAATAGATCATTGCAGGAACAACACCACTAAGTATCCAAGTTCCAATTAGTGCACCAACTACCATAAGTATAAGAATTGCCTGCATTGCCATATTAATTGTTTTAAGGATACCTTCTTCAAGCTCGCCCCATGAAAATCCTAATCTTGTTGTTGCAACTATTGCAGCTACTATTGCTCCAAGAATTAATGGGATATGAGGTGAAGCTTCATACTTAAAAATAGCAACTGATAAAAATACTATTAACGATAATATAGGAATAAGAGATTCTAATAAATTAGCTTTTCTTTTGATTTTTTGATTAGTACTCATAATTTACCCCCTAAGCTTTTGTTTATGTTTAGTCATTCTATAATTTAAGATTGTTATAAATATATTTTGTAAACGCTTTCCGAATTTACAACATTTCTTGCATTTATTTTTTTATTCCATAGTTTACAACCAATATTTGATTATCTTGTATTATCCCCTTCTAATGTAAACGTTGTGTTAAACAATAACACTATACTTTTACTTAGTTTCCTTAATATCATTTGTTCTTCCCCCTTTGAATTTAGTTTTGACATGATGGTTATAAATACCATCTATTTATAATGATACCATAATATAACACAAAAATCACATTTTTCGTTATTTTTTTATCATTGTTTTTTAGATTTTTTTTGGCTAGGCTCTTTAACTACCATCCCATCAACAAGAATATATGTTTATATTATAAACAACTTCATAATAATCTAGAGGTAATATTAGAAATCTATTACTTGTTATAAAATGATTAAATACTTTAATTAATATAATTTTTTTAATACACAATATTTTGTTATTATTCAGAATGTTATCCACTACATATTGTGGTTAATGTTGATAACAAAGTATATTTAGGATTTTTTTCATAAAAATGTATTGACTTATCCACAAAACATAGTAAATATTGGTTTTTTGCATAACAATACTCCTTAAAATAGAATTTCGAACATGTTTTTATCCACATTAAGAAGTTTAATTTATTTTCCATTTTATGTACTTTATTATAAACTTGTCTCTCTGATATTATCTATATAAACACTATAACTAAAAAGACCATATAGCCTAAACTATATGGTCCAAAACTAACTTTCCTACAAAATTCCCAACATCTTAAGAGCAAGTGGAGTCCACAAAGATGTCAACACTATCCAAGCTAAGGTAACGAAACTTCCGCTTTTGAACATATCCATCATAGAATAATATCCTGTAGAATATGTTAAAAGCGGAACAGAGTCAAGAGGTAGTAACATACAACATCCTGCATAAAATGCAGTAGGTACTCCTAAAAGAATTATACTTATACCCATATCATTAGCTATAGCCCCTAAAGGATATAACATTATCATAACAATAGCAGGTGCAATTGGTATTGGTAAATGAAGTAGAGCTATAAATATGCCTAAAAGAAGTAATAAGGTTACAGCATTAATATCAGTAGGTATATTAAAGAAGTTATTCAAAAGCCATTCCCCTACTCCAGTTGATATAACTGCACTACTTACAGAAATAACACTTCCTATCATAAGTATTACATTCCAACTTACACTATTAGAAAATTCCTTCCAGTCAAGTACATCAACACCTGGTAAAAACATAATAACAAGACCTAGAATAGATATTATAGTAACATCTAAAGCTGGAACCCATGAACTAAGTACCCAAAGTACCAACATTCCAATAATTATTGTACAAACCTTTTTATCTAAAGAATCCATATTGCCTCTCATTCTATAAGTTTCGATAAATCTATCTGTTTTTTGTACATTTATATCTTTAGGCTTACATAACTTAACCAAAACAAACCAAGTTATAGGTAATAAAACTAGTGCAATAGGAACTCCTACAACCATCCACTGAACAAAAGTAATAGTAGCATTGTTATATTCTTTCATTATACTAAGGGCAAGAATATTAATAGAACTACCTGCAGGTGTCATTATTCCACCTATCATACCTGCAAAGGGAATTGCAATCATAAAAGTCTTTCCTATATTTCTCTTGGTAATCTCATCCTCAGCAAGGTCTACTAATCCTAGAGCTAACCCCATAAACAAAGCTGTTGCTGGTACATTTGACATTATTGAAGAAATAAGACAAGTTGCACTCATAAAAGCAAACAATATTGACTTTATATTTGAGCCAAACTTTTTTAGCATAAAAAACAAAATTCTCTTTGCAATAGTAGATTTAGTTACTGAATATGATACACCAAAATTTGCTATAACAAAGAATATTACAGGACTTGAAAATGCAGCTATAGACTCTTTCAAAGTAACTATACCCATTATTGGCTGAAGTACCAATAAAAGCATACTTGTTATTCCAAGGGGAAGAGCTTCAGTTAACCAAAGAGTTAATGCAATTAACAATAATATAATTACATTTTTCCCTTCAATACTTAACCCACTTATTTCATTTATAAAAAAACTTGCTATAAAAATCAAAAGACTTATAACAATCCCCATACTTTTCTTATTCATAAAAACACCCCATTAATTTAAATTTAATAGCAGTATATATGAAGTCATAGATATTTAATGCAGTTTTAAAAATAAGCTGTGGCTTAATGCCACAGCTTATTTTTAAAATTGTATTTTATAAAGTTGGTGCTTTCTTTCTTTCATCTATTTCAACTTGATAAGCGTCAACCCTTTGCTTATTCAGTCTATAACAGAATGTCATTATTACTGCACTTACCAAAGCAAATATACCAGGTATGAATAAGAATACATTTATTACAGCATCTTTTAAATCTTGTGAAGCAGTTGTAGGGTCTGCTCCTGCAACAAATCCTGCTGCAGCCAATACTATAGGAATTACTGTACCCCTTGATATAATAGCTGATTTAAGAGATAAGTTCATTAGACCCATAATAAATGGATTTGCATTTTTTCCTGTTTTCCATTCTCCATATACAACAACATCTGAATAAAGTCCTACCATAACAGATGTTAATATACCAAGGAATGCTCTTGCAAAACAAACAACTACAAAGAACATAGTTACATTCATAGCTACAAATTTACAGAAAATAAGTGATCCAGCCAAACCAAATAAGCTAACAACTGCTGCAGTTCTTATAGATAATTTTTTTGCCATTGGTCCACTTATATATGCACCTACTACTTGAGCAATAGCTCCAACTAATAGATAAATCGGGAATAACTTCATATCTTGTGCAACGTATGTGAAATAATAAGCTGCTGCTGCTGTCATAATAAAGTTAACCATATATCTAAAGAAGTCTCCTAATAATAATGCAATAAGAGGTGGATTTTGGAAAACACTTTTTAACATGATTCCCATAGATAACTTTTCTGATTTAGTATTACTTAATATACCTCTTTCATCTTTTCCTTCTATTTCTTCATATCCATCAGTTATTTTAAATACAGTCCAGTAACCTAACATCATAAGAAAAGCCATTATTCCTGCTAACAATGTAAATCCTAATATTTCATTACCAGTAGTTCTACCAAGAAGTAACGCAAAAGGCATACCTATATAAGAGAAGAATACACCTGCTAAAGAAGTCCATGTAGCACGTCTTGAAGCAAGAAAACTACGTTCTTCAGGATTGTTTGCCATAACAGAAATTAAAGATACATTTCCAACCCATGCTATATTCCATATAATATGGCTTAAAATGAAGCCTGCACATACTATTGCTGCTGCAACTGGTTCTGGCCCAATTCTTGTATATTGGAACATATATAATATTACAACTATAGGAGGTGCTACTAACATCCATGAACGGTTTCTACCCCACTTCATAGCCTTAGTACCACTTATAATTCCACCATATATTGGAGATAAAATAGCATCAACTATACTTGTCACTGAACCTATTAATGCAACCATAGGAAGTGAAAACTTCGCTACATTTGTTAAGAAAAATACGAAACAGAACATTTCAACGCTGGTCATTAATGAAAAGCCAAGGTCTCCTACACCGTAAAATGTTTTTATAGACTTGCTCAATGGTTTTTTCATACATACACTCTCCCCAAAATTTATTTATAAAGGATAACCATTCAAAAGCTTTTGTAAATAAGCCTTAATTCAATAATAAGCGTCTATAAATTTCTCATCTTCAACTACTAATCTTGAGCAAGGTCCCATCTGGTCGCTGGCAGTTTATAACTATAGCATAGATTCTTAATTTAAAAATCTATGCTATATTATGTTTCCAAGAACCTTGAAAATACAGTCTTAGCTAACGTTTATCAGTTGTATATTATAACAATAAGAACATTAGGAATTGGAATAATCTATCTTCATAGTCTTGAAGTTTTACTTGACCAAAATCAGATACAGATGGATTGGAAGCTCTATATTGATCCCAAGTCTTGTAATATTTGCTTTCTAATTTTCTAGATGGCTCTACTTTGTAATCATCTTTATTAAATTGCATACCAGCAACTTCACCAGCATTATCATATACACCATAATCTCTAACAAATTCTGTAACAGCCTTTAAATTTTCCATGTTTATATCTTTTATAGAAAGTGGATTTTTATCAAATGAGAATATATACTTACCACCTGGAGCTAGGATATCTATTAATTCCTTAGCTTTATCAACACATTGCTCCTTAGTATGAGTTTTAAGCATCGTAACTGGATATAATCCTGTTATAATATGCTTTTTGCCTAACTTTTCTTTTATTAATTTTGGATCTCCATATTCAAACATCATTAATGTGTCTGTAGGAAGTTCATATAAATAATCTAAATATCTATCCCAGTTATCTTCACAGAATATTCTACAGTGAATTCCATGAGATGCGTATTCATCAATTAATCTCTTGAAACTAGGCCACCATAAATTTGCAAAATCTTTTTCTCTCATAAATGTAGGCATATGAAGTGGTAAGAATACATGAGAATAATTTGATACAACCTTTGGCATACCTTTTTTAAGAACTATTGGATAAAGAGCCTCACAAGCATCATAAACTTTCTTAGGCATTCTTCTTACATCCATACTTACGCCTTTGAAACTTCTAAGTTGATCTGCTAAGAAATCAAATGGAGCTTCTGTAAAACCACCTGACCCAAGAGGTCCTCCAGGATAATATCCATATTTCTCTGTTAACTTACCAACCAATGATCCACCTGTCATCATATCGTTGTTATATCCAAGAACACCCTTAGTAAAGCTCAACATCATATTTACAGGATCTTCTAAATTAAGTGCTTTATATTGTCTAGGGATAACGTTTTCTAATAGACAATCATAAGGCTTTTCAATTAAAAAATCATACTCCTCTGGTAACATACCAACTACTTCTGGATGTTGAAAAAATCCATTAGAACCCATTATAAATGATTGAGATTCTAATGCTTGATAATAAGATGGATATCGTAGTGAACTTCCACCAGGAGCTGCATCAGTATAAAACTCATGACAAAGTTTATCTAATGTCTCTTCTACTATCATAGGGTTCCATTGGGCTTCTACAATATCATGTCCTCCGTATTCAGCTACAAGCTCAAAAGGTACACTTATATTAACAGGAACTCTCTTTGGAATTTTATTATCAAAAACATCTTGGAATATACTTATTCTTTCTTCTTGTAAAGCTTTTACATCAGTCATATTATTTCACCCACCCTTGACATATTTTTATACCTTCTGCAGCGTTAGTTGTAAATGCATCTGCTCCTACAAATTCGCACGCTTCCTTTGTCACAGGGTTTCCACCGATTATTATCTTAACATCGTCTCTAAGGCCTGCTTCTTTTAGGCCTTCAATAGTATCTTTCATAGCATCTATAGCCAAAGTTAAAACTCCACTCATTCCTATAACTTGTGGTTTTACTTCCTTAACCTTCTCAACAAATGCATCTACACTTATATCTATACCAAGGTCATAAACTTCAAACCCTGCAGCCTCTGCCATACTTCTAAAAATATTTTTACCTATGTCGTGTAAGTCACCTTCTACAGTACCAAGGACTATAGTTCCTACTTTTTCAGTATCCCCTGATCCCATAACAGGTTTTAAAACATCTATTGCACTACTAAGTACTTCTCCTGCAAATATTAAATCACCAACAAAATACTCTCCTCTATCAAATAAATCCCCTACAACTGCCATTCCTTGTTGACATGCACTTACAACCTTTTGAGCGTCTTCTTCGCTAGGATTAGTTTCAACAAATTCATTTAACATATCTAGTACCACATCTTCTTCAAGATCTCCAACGGCTTGTTTTAATACATTTAAATCTAACATATTAAATCCCCCCCAATTTTACTATCTTGTACCTGTATATACATGGAATATGTATGTATATATTACATCTTATTATCTATAGTTTTATTTATTGCACGTCCCTGTAAAAATATTTTGAATTTTGTAAATTTAGTTAGTTTCATTAACAGTATTATATTTATATTCATATAAATATAATAGAACGAACTATCCTATTATGTAATTTAAGGTGGTGATATTATTAATCGTCAAGATATATATGATACATTAAATCCTTGCATAGATAATCAAGCTTCAGTAATTAGAATGTTTAATCTTGTTCCAGAATCATCAATAGATATTTATGTAAATAACAACCCTAGAATTGTAGGTCTAGAATATAGAGAACTTAGTGACTATATGCCAACTGTACCTGGAAAGCGTAATGTAAAAATATATCAATCCCAAACAGATAATCTTTTATTAGAAATCCAAGACTTTGAGATACCTCCTGGACAAATACTAACATATGCTTTCTTTGGTAGCTTAAGTAATATAAGAATGGTGACAATATTAGATGATATTAATGAAGATGTAATTCGTGATGGTACAAAAGTTAGATTTTATAATTTAGATGCCTTTGGTGTAACATTTAGTGCCAATCCAAGCATGGGATTCACATCTAAGGCTTTAGCCTCTGGTGAAGGTACTAATTATATTGAAGTAAACTCTGGGAATTATAACTTAGAAGTTCGTTCATCTAATCAACGTCCAAAAACTATAACAATTACCTTTAACCCAGGTAGGCTATACACAGTGTATTTTTTTGGAAGTGTAAGTCCAGATACTCCAAACTATGCTCAAAATAATATCTTACAAATTGCATTAGTTGTTGATGGAAATACTTTATTCAATAAATGTGTACAATAAAAAGACTAGGTTTATTAACCTAGTCTTTTTTAACAATGTAACTAAAAGTTTACTTATATATACTTTTTAAATTTCTTGTTTTTAATATAATATAAACCCAAACCTACAACACCAATAATAACAATTATAATATAATAAGTCTCCATAATATAAATTATTTTGTGCATATTATCACCTAATATATAGCCTAAATATATTAATATACAATTCCATATAGATATACCTATAGCTGAGTATAATGTAAAAACAAATATATTCATTTTTAATATTCCTGCTGGTATTGATATAAATGTTCTAACCAATGGAATTGTTCTAGATAATAAAACCGCAAATTTATCATATTTTTTTAATAAACCCATAGATGAACTAAGTGACTTTTTAGTTTTTGGAAATCTTTTTAGAATATACTCTACTACAGGCTTACCAAAATACAATCCAATATAATAGTTTATAACACTACCGACAATCCCACCTAAAATTGAAACTACAATAGCCGAAGATAAACTTATATTTCCGCTAGCAGCCATTATTCCTACAAAAGCCAAAACAATTTCACTAGGAAGTGGGATATTTGCATATTCTAACATAACAAAAATAAATACACTTATTAAACCATATTGATATATAAATTCTTGTATAACATTAATATCCATAACTACCTCCTTGAAAAATTTATTATTTATTAATTCTATATATTAATATTATTACAGATCTATAACACAATCTATTTATTAACATTTCATTTTCATTACATTTTTGTAATTTAATTAAATATTAGCTCTTATCATATTATAATTACCCTACAAACAAGTTATAATTTATCTAATACATATTATAACTTAGATATATGGAGGAAAAATTATTGATATCTACAGCACTAAAAGCTTTTATTTCATTTGTCAGTACCAATATTGATGATATATTTGTCCTTATGTTTTTCTTCTCCCAAATAAATAATGTTATGAAAAAATCAAGTATTATTATTGGGCAGTATTTGGGAATTATTTTTTTGACTACAATTAGCATTATAGGGGCTTTGGGTATAGAGTTAATTGCAAATGAATATATAGGTTTTTTTGGATTAATACCAATATATTTAGGAATAAAGGCATATACTGATTACATAAAAGCAAGTAAACTTAGTGATAGTTATAGTAACATTGAAGAAATATCTTATACTAAAGAAAATACTAGGATAAATTTTATTACTAAATTAATTAATCCTAGTATTTTAAAAGTATTCACTGTAACTTTTGCAAACGGTGGAGATAATATAGGAATTTATATACCTCTTTTTGCAAGTATGAATATGGTTGGCATTTTTGTAACTGTGATAATATTTTTACTTTTAACTGCTTTATGGTGCTTTATCGCCCTAAGGTTATTAGAGTATCCTTTTGTACAAAACAGTATAGAAAAATACAAGCATATCTTTGTTCCAATAGTATTTATAGGTTTGGGAATCTTTATATTAATTGAAAGTAAGACTATAAATTTAATTTATAATATATTTTATTTTTAGGGGGTAAAAATTATGAAGGGTGATAAAAGATTTGAAGTTGTTTCTTCTGAAGGATTGATACAAAAAATAAAGCTGCCTCAATGCATTGAGACAGTTTTATTTTTTATATATTATATTTATAAAAGCACTTTTTGAAGAGATGATTTTAAATCTTTAATAAATTTATCTCGTAACTTTGGAGAAATTTCCAAAAGTGAAAGATAAGGATTTAGATCTTCTAACTCAACTAATAAAAGTTTACCTTGTTCATCTCTACAAGCATCAATTCTTTGAATTCCATGATCTATATTATTCCACTCAATAAAACTTTGTGCAAATTCTAAGTCGTCACTAGTTGGTGTATACTCTTTAAGTTCCCATCTTCTTGACTTATCTGGAGCATAAAGTGCATATTGGAATTCTCTATCAATAAAATAGAAAGATACTTCATATTCAAAATTTATTAATGGCTGAATTAAAGTATTTTTATCATCTAAATCAACATTTTTAAAAATTTCTTCCTTTGATACAAATTCTATACCTATAGAATCTGCACCATCTTTTGGCTTTGTAACATATGTATCTACTTCTGGAAGCTTATTAAATAAACTCAAATTATCAATAGTTTTTATAACATCAAAATTTTTATTTGTTAATTCAATTAAATAATCTTTTCCCCTCATATCACCTTTACCATTAAAAGAATTATATGTTTTTAGATTATTAGATACTATTTTCTTATTAAATAATTCATATTCCTCTTTAAAATTAGCTGCTGGCCCTGCATTCCTAAATATAGTCAAATCAAAATCTTCATTGAAATTGTTCATATCCTTGGGATTACAGATAACTAAATTAAAATCTTTTCTCAACTCAGATGTAAGGAATAAATCTTCTTCATAATAAAGTCTGCCCTTTGCCTCATAATATAAGTCCGTTACAAATAATATTTTTTTCACTAAACCCATCTCCCCTTATGTATGTCCTACTAAAATCAAAATTTGAGAATTTATTGAATTTTAAATCAACAAAGTACCTTTGTCAACTTTTGTTAAATTTTTAATAATGAATTTCCTTTAATTCCTTAACACTTTTGTTTAATTAATAAGGTACTTTACTTAAAATCCCAGTTCTAACTTTATTTTAATAAATCATTTACTTTTTTATTTTAAATTTCAAAACCTTCTTAAATCTAACCTATATATATAATAAAAAATTTTTCATTTGAAAATTTAAAATTGTTGTTCAATTCGTGAAATTTTTTACATATATATTAAATAAATAATTTTAAATTTAAAGGAGGGAAACTTATTGGAAGACAAACAAATAATAGATAGGTCAAATGAAATGCTATCTATTCAAAAACTTATCCCACTAGGATTGCAGCATGTTCTTGCTATGTATGCAGCTGCTGTTGCAATTCCATTGTTAGTTGGGGCTGCTGTTAAGTTAACACCAGAACAAGTGGCAACACTTGTTGCACTTGACCTTTTTGCTTGTGGTATAGCTACACTTATCCAAACTATTGGCGTTGGTAATTTTGCAGGTATTAAACTACCGGCAGTCCTAGGCTGTTCATTTGCCGCTGTCAGCCCGCTGATAGCCATTGGTAGCACATCTGGAATGAGGACTGCCTTTGGAGCTATTATTGTAGCTGGTATTATTGTTGTTATAATTGCTCCACTTTATTGTAAAATATTACGTTTTTTCCCACCAGTTGTTACTGGAACTACACTAACAATGATTGGACTATCTTTAATACCCGTTGGAATCACTAACATGGGTGGTGGCTATGTAAATGATTTCGGAAATCCAAAATATTTAGCATTAGCATTTTTCACCGTTTTAGTTGTTATTGTATGTAATAACTTTTTCAAAGGCTTTATTCAATCTTTATCTGTTCTTATTGGTCTAGTTGTTGGAACAATAGTTGCTGTACCAATGGGACTTGTTGATATGAAAATCGTAGCTGAGGCTAATTGGTTTGGATTACCAAAATTATTTTATCTTGGAGCTCCACAATTTGATTTAACAAGTATTGGTCTGATGCTTTTAGTTATGCTTATAATTATGGTTGAATCAACAGGAAGTTTAATTGGTATTGGTAAAATGTGTGGAAAAGATGTTGGAGAAAAAGAATTAGTCAAAGGATTTAGAGCTGAAGGACTAGCTACTGTAGTTGGTGGGATATTTAATTCTTTCCCTTACACAACTTTTGCTCAAAATATTGGTCTTGTTGCAATGTCCAAAATTTATAGCCGTTGGGTTGTTGTTGCAGCTGGTGGAATATTAATGCTTCTTGGATTATGTCCAAAATTTGCAGCATTAGCTACAATAATTCCTGCTCCAGTATTTGGTGGAGCAACAGCAATAATGTTTGCAACTGTTGCTATAGCTGGATTCCAATCATTAGCTCATGTGGATTTCTCTAAATCTAGCAATATGTTAACAACTGCTATTTCTCTTGCATTAGGTATTGGTATTACTGTAAATCCTAATATATTAAGTCAGATGCCTCAAATGGTTCAAACTATATTTGGAAGTGCTATAACTACTTCAGCAGTAGTTGCAATAGTACTAAATGCAGTTTTAAATTGGGGAGATAAATCTACATATGGTAGCCTAGATGATGCTGCAAATTCAGCTGATGCAGCTTCAGCACATATGTAATAAATAAAAATCTTATATACTAGCCTCTTCTGCCACACTTAAGGAGAGGCTACTACTATGTCTACCAAAAATACACATCTCTTTTAAGTTAAGTAAGTCAAATGAAAGTTAATATAATATCAAATAATAGTGTTTTGCAAATTATATGTTATCATATATAAGTGAGCAAAACTCCGATCTTATCTTAATTATTATTTTACTTAACAGTCATACAAAGGAGAAAAAAAATTGAATACACCTAAATTATGGACAAAGAATTTTATCAGTGTTTGTATTGCTAACTTTCTTGTATTTACAATGTTCTATTATTTATTAGTTACATTGCCTATATATGCATTACAAGACTTAAAGGTAAACCCATCTGCAGTTGGCCTTATTACAACAGTGTTTTTAATATCAGCAATTATAGTTCGTCCTTTTTCTGGAAATTGGATGGTAACGCTCGGAAAACGTACGATTTTCTTAACTTCACTACTTATCTTATTTGTATCTTCAACTCTTTACTTTGTGCCTCGATCTATTACAGGACTTCTTATTCTTAGACTTTTCAATGGAATTGGTTTTGGTATGGCTACAACAGCTATGGGTGCTATAGTTGCAGACCTTATACCTAAGTCTCGTCAAGGTGAAGGTATGGGGTATTACGGTTTGACAACCAATTTAGCTATGGTTGTAGGCCCATTTTTAGGACTAGTAGTTATTCAAAATCAAGGAGCAAATACAGTATTTATAGTTCATACTATTGGATGTTTAGTTGCATTACTATCAGGATTACTTGTTAAATTTCCAAAAATAACATTGGCAAATGTAAAAGCTAAACAAAGTACAGGGTTTAAGGATATGTTTGTAATTCCTGCCATTCCTATATCATTAGTTGCGGCATTTTTTGCAATAATTTATTCCGCTATTATAGCCTTTGTTTCTGTATATGCTAAGGAAATTGGTTTGGAATCGGCTTCAAGTTATTTCTTCGCTGTATATGCTTCAGTTCTTTTAGTTTCAAGACCTTTTACTGGAAGATGGTTTGATAAATACGGAGCAAACAAAATTATTTATCCTTCTATTTTATGTTTTGCAGTTGGAGTTTATATACTTAGTATATCCACTACTCCACTTCTTTTCCTTACATCAGCAGGCCTTATTGGTCTTGGTTGGGGAACTGCAGCTCCAAGTCTTCAAACAATAGCTATTCAAGTAGCATCTCCAAAACAAAGACCTTTGGCTACTGCAACTTATCTTTCTATATTTGATACTGGGTTTGGACTTGGTTCATTTGTATTCGGATTAGCAGCAGCAAGTATAAAATATAGTTCGTTGTATTTTTATGGTTCATTCTTTATAATAGCTGGTATTGGAGTATATTACTTACTTCATGGAAAACTTGTTTCTATTAATTCAAGTGAACCTGATACAGTAGAAACTTTGGAATACGAAGCCTAAAATTATTTTAAATATTAAAAGCGCTGATATATAAAATCAGCGCTTTTTTTATAATATAATTAATTTAAATTTATAATTGCTTCATCATTTGATAACATTCCACCAGTTACTATTAAATCATATTCTACATTAGGGTTAGCTATATCAAATGCTATATACCCTGTCTTAGTTAATTTAGGACTTATCTTATCATAAAAAAACATACTATCATCATTTACATATGTATCAACTTCAGCATCTGGTTCATATATAATTCCATCTTTATCTACTAATTGAAATATTGAATTATCAATTACTCTATCATCTTTATCATTGTTTGTAACACTAACTTTTACTACAAGATATTGCCCTTTGGCTTTTTTATTTATATATTTGTCGCCAACAGTATGTCTTACATCTGTACCCTCTACTTCGTAGATCAAATTGCCAATTTGCATTGCATCCCCTATTTTGTAAGCCTCAGCTGACACTTCTTCTTGTTTAATATCTTTATTAACCGTTTGTATATTGACTACTTCTCCGTTGTCTAGTACTGTACTTATAATACCTAATGCAATAACACTTATAATACCCCATTTGAACAGTTCCTGCATCCGCTTCTCCTTTCTTTTGAATTTAAAATCCTTATGATATATTTCGTTGTATAATAATTCTATACCTTTCAATAATATCCAATTTTTTCTAGATTATACTAGATTTAGTATGACAATATAAAACAAAAATTCGCTTAGCTCAAAAAAAAAGAAGTGATTTCTCACTTCCTTACTTAGCCCCACTATAAATATGCTCAGCTATATAATTAACCATAAAATTCTTAAAACTAGGATTAGTAAATATTTCCCTAACCAACCTATCACTTCTGTTCTTAGAACTTACAATACCTCTGGTAAAATAATCCTTCTTTAACCCTAGCTACAGCAGTTTCAGATATACCAGGAAGCTCACCTTCACCATAAGACAAAGATATATTTTGACCTTTCTTATCATCACTACCAAATTTTTTAAGCTTATAATAATCAAGACTTAATATATCATCTAAATCTAATCTATTACTTCCACCATCTTTGGGAAGCTTCTTTAAAAGTGCCACCAAATATATTTGAAGCCTCAAAAGATTTAAATTCTTAAGAGGATATATTTGAAGTAAAAAATTATAAAAAGTTATATACTTAGAAGCCTTTTTCTTAAATTCATCAGCTTTTTTCTCATAATTTGTTTCTCCATCATGACCATTATCTTCTTCTCTTAAAATACAATATCTCTCCACAGCTTTATCAATTATATTATTCATCTTAGCATCTTGAGAGGCAGTTTTTTTATCTTTATAAAAAAGTACCGCAAAATCCTCTACCTCTTCATCAGTATAAATCCCATAGCCTTTGAGCTGATACCAAAGATCATTTACAACATTAGGGTCTGTAACCTTATCAATATTAGTTACCTCAAAATATGGCTTATATGCCTCTTGAATATCTTCTACAGAGTTTTGAAAATCTAATATAAAAGTATTTTTATTAGCATAAGTTCTATTAAGCCTACTTAAAGTTTGAACAGTTTTCACACCATCTAGTTTTTTGTCAACATACATAGCACATAACTTTGGTTGGTCAAAACCTGTTTGATATTTCTCTGCAACTATAAGCAACTTATGTTTATGCTTTTCATTATCAAAGGCCTTTGCAATATCAGTTTCATTAGGCAAATTATTCATATTTTCTTCTGTATATTCATTATCATCGTCATTTACCTTACCCGAAAAAGCCACAAGAGTTTTTATATCATAACCCTTTTCTTTTATATACTTATCTATAGCCAACTTATATCTAACAGCATGAAGACGACTTGATGTTACTACCATCCCCTTAGCCTTCCCATCTAACCACATAACCCTATTGTCCATAAAGTCATCAACTATAGTTTCAACCTTTTGTCTTATATTGTGTTCATTTAAGCTAACAAACTTATTTATAGCCCTTTTGGCTTCCCCTTTTTCAAACTCAGGATTATCAGCTATTTTCTTGCCAACTTTGTAATACACACTTACTGGCATATAATTTTTCAAAACATCTAATATAAATCCCTCTTCTATAGCTTGTTTCATAGAATATAAATGAAACTCATGAGGTAATCCATCATCACCTATTCTACCGAATATATGCATAGTTTTATTTTTTGGAGTAGCAGTAAAAGCAAAGAAACTTATATTATTTAAATCAGTTCTTTTGGATATAATATCATTCATTTTATCCATACTAGACTTTTCGTTTCTTTCTTCTTCTTGCTCTAACCTAGCAGCTTCCTCTAAAGTCTTTCCTGCCAAAGTTTCCTTTAATGCTCCCATGTTTTCACCAGCAGTTGAAGAATGAGCCTCATCTATTATTACAGCGTACTTTCTCTTACCTAAATTATCTATCTTTTCAAGTGCATAAGGGAACTTTTGTATAGTAGTTATAATTATCTTTATACCGTTTTCTATAGCCAAAGCTAAATCACTAGATTTTTTCTTATCATCTATTTTTTCAACTAATCCCTTTTTATGCTCTAGTTGATATATAGCATCTTGTAACTGCTTGTGTATTTTCAAGAAATCTAAATAAATCTTCTTTTAAGATACAATATATATAATCAAATTCATGAGATGTCCCCTGCTCATATCCTATTGATACTAAGTGATTTTCAATAGCTACTTCTAAATCTATCTCTCTTTGAGTTCCCATTACTCTCCCTCCAATATAAGTATAGTTAGGTTATAACACAAAAAACACAACTGATATCTATGTGATTCCAATACTAAAATATAACTCAAAATATCAATCAAAGATGCAATAGAGATTATGCAAAAAGGTGTGTTTTTAGTTAAAAACACACCTTTTTTTAAATAACCTATAAATATTTATCTTTTGTTTTTTAGTTCTTCTAATTCATCCATTAGATTATCATTTAATATCCTTATGTGAGTCCCTTTCATTCCTAGAGACCTTGACTCTATAATTCCTGCACTTTCGAATTTTCTTAATGCATTTACTATAACTGATCTTGTTATACCTACTCTATCAGCTATTTTACTCGCAACAACTAATCCATCTTTTCCGTTTAATACTTCAAATATATTTTTAACTGCCTCAAGTTCTGAATAAGATAATGTATCCATTGCTATTTGAACAACAGCTTTTTTTCTCATTTCATCTTCTAATTCTTCACCTTTAGCTCTTAATATTTCAAGACCTACAATCGTAGCACTATATTCTGCTAGTACTAAATCTTCATCACTAAATTTTTCATCAAATCTAGCTAATACTAATGTACCTAATCTTTGTCCGCTACCTAGTATAGGTACTATAGTAGTATATTTCTCATATCCTGATATATCATCTGGGAAAACTTTTAATAATTCGTCTCCTGTAAGATTATCTACAGTTTCATTTATCTTCATTGCATTTATTGTATATTCTAAAGGATACGTCTTTTTATGAGTCTCTGAATCTTCTATGAGCGCACTACTTTTTTCATGGAATAAATGAAGTCCTAATAATTTCCCCTTAGAACTTAATATATATATGTTAGAATTTAATACATCTCCTAATACATTTGCTAGTTGGTCAAAAGATACATTGGTACCTCCAATAGCCTGTAGTGCCCTATTTATAGTTCTTGTTCTTTCTAGTATTTGACTTGCCAAACATAATCATCTCCCAATAATATTTATATAAAATCCTTATAGCATAGTTAAATAAAGTTTTTATATTTGTATATACATTTGTATATGTTTGAAATATTACCACAATTACGAAGTATATTCAATAGGTGAACAAATAAAACAAAATTGATTATTTCAAATCTATAATGAAACTGTGCTATATATTCTATATATATAATATCAATAGGCGTAAGTTAGTAAAAAATAATCCCTAGCAAATATATGCTAGGGATTATTTTTTAGTTTACTTCTTCCAAAACTCCTGATATAAAGTATACTGTGTCAGTATTAGTTTCACTATTATGATATACATATACTCTTTGATAATCTCGTCTTATACCGTGCTTTATTCTTATTTCGCCTGCAATATCTTCTGGTTTTGAAAGTTTTGTTTCATAAAGACCTCTAGTTATAAAGCGAAACCTTAAGTTAACCTCATATTTTGATACACCGTCTGGAGCATCTATTTCATAAGGAATGTATTTTTCAAATTCCTTATCTAAATAATATATGTGTAAATTTCCAAGGGCCCACTGCTCAACAACTTTATCAAGTTCAGCATCTTTATTGTGTTTGTATACTCTTGTGTTAGTATAGCTACGTCTAATCAAATTTGTAATTTCATTAGAAAGTTCATAATCTATTCCAGTTTGTTTTTTGGTAGGTGTAGCAGTATCAGTACTTACATAAGCCTTAGACACCCAACCTGAATGTCCATTAGATAAGTTTACTTTATACCAATCACCCTTAGTTTCAACTATTGTGACAATATTATTTTTATAGGCTTTAGTTACAATTTTTTGAGTAGTAGAAGGTCCACTTCGTACATTCAAAGTATTAGCAGTAACTATCCCTGTTTTTGTTATTATTGGGGCTTGAGTAGACGTATTCGTAGTACTTACAAAAGCCTTAGATACCCAACCTAGTTTTCCATTAGCTAGTTTTATTTTATACCAATCACCTTTAGTTTCAAGTATCGTTACAGTATTGTTTTTATAAACCTTAGTTACGATACTCTGAGTAGTAGATGGTCCACTTCTTACGTTTAAAGTAGTAGCAGTAACTTTCCCTGATGATAAAGCAGATGCACTTATGGTTAATCCAAAAGTTAATGCTGCTATAAAAATAGCTGATGAAGTTTTTTTAAACATCAATTAGGTACCCCCTTAATTATACTAGTTGAGACTATTATAATTAGTTTGTACATTAATATAAATAGATTTAACTACATTCCATAATATACCTTGGTTTATTTAGGCTATGTTTTAATATAGTGTTGAAATTAAGTATATATTGAGAAAGAGGAGAATAAGTTCTCCTCTTTTTAATTGCATAGTATATAAAAAATGCGACGCATTTTTGTAAAATAGAAAAGTGGAGAAGCTTGATTTCAAATCGCCATAAAACTTATAATTTGACAATCTGCTTTACCTGATAAAAAAAATTTAGATTGTATAGTTTGCCTTAGTAAAGGTGTTTTCATCAATAACACATTTCTTTCCTTCAAATTTGCAATTCAGTTCTTTTCCTTCAATTTGTTCTTTTGTAACTTTTACTAATACCTGCTTCTTGTTCATTTCCACTAAATAATATGAACTGGTATCTTTTAATGAATCTGCTGCAAGTAAAACACCAGGCTGCACAATAAAATCAATGACTGCTTCCGCTTTCGTCATTTTTTTTCTCCTAATCAAAGGATAAATTGTCTTTGCTGCCGAGAACTTCTCCTTGACAATAGCATCATATATCGATCTGCAAGTTCCTGTCTTCTTATATTGTGTCAAATTAATCTGTTCTCTAATAACAATTGTGGAATCTGCAACATTACGTTCCAACAGATGATCAACACTTACGCCAAATAAATCGGCAATATTTTTCAGATTGTTAATGTCTGGCATACCTCCATCTGTTTCCCACTTTGTAATTGCCTGTCGAGAAACACATAGTTTTTCTGCCAATTGTTCTTGAGATATGCCTACGTTTTTTCTAAATGCTTTTAATTTTTCACCAAATGTCATATCCGATAAGACCTCCATATGTTCGATTTACTATATAAATATATCCTCTATATCAAAAAAAGCCCAGAAACTTTTATTTACATCGATGCTATTTTCCGTAGCATCTTGATAATTATCACATCTAAGCCACAAATTCCAGTTATTAGCGGTTTTCCCTATCCACTCAACTCCACTATACTTTAACTCGTGGTCTTCTCTATATCTGAACTTCATTACTCTAACACCTTCTTTATCTCTGATGCTATTTCAAATTCAAGTTCTTCAACTTCCTTCATAACATCTGTGAAGCTTCTTAGACTTTCATACTTATAAAATGTCTAGTAAATGGTATTTCATATCCAACATTACCTAAGGTACTTTCATCGATATAAGCATCACTAACATAAGGTTTTACCTCTTTATTAAAATATTCATATATATCATCTTTAAGAGGTATACTTTCGCTATCTCTTAAAGAGCTATCACTTTCTATATTTCCTTTGGCATCTTCACAAACATCAGCATCTTCATTTCTCTCACCAATACTTGCCCAAATAGTCTTTATAAGTACAGAAGACATAGCCAAATCAACATCTTTTGCTTTTTTCTTAAGTTCTTTTATAAATAATTCTCTATTCATATAAATTTTATCACTATCAAAGCTTTCAAGAACTTTAATTAACTTTTCTTGTTTTTCATCATCTAACTTTACAAATTGAGTTGTTTCTTTAACTTTTTCTATAGCTTCACTATCTACCTCAAAACTTAACTTCAAAGGCCTTTCAATAGTTACTTTTCTATAACCAAACTCTTTCTCATAGGTTTATACATATCAGTAGCATTTACAAGCTGTATCTTACCTTTTCTATTATTACTTTTCCTATTAGATAATACCCATATATACGTTGCTATTCCAGTATTGTAGAACATATCTGTCGGCAGAGCAATAATTCCTTCTAGTAAATCATTTTCTATTATCCATCTTCTTATATTACTTTCTCCACTTCCTGCATCTCCTGTAAAAAGTGGAGAGCCATTGAATATTATAGCTATTCTACTTCCATCTTCATCATCATACATTTTGCTTATCATGTTTTGAAGGAATAACAAAGATCCATCACTTACCCTTGGTGTACCTGCCCCAAATCTACCATCAAAACCAAGTTCGGATTCTTCTTACACTACCTTTTGCTCATCTTTCCAAGTAACACCAAATGGAGGATTAGATATCAAAAATCTAAAATTCTCCCCTCTAAATCTATCTTCACTTAATGTATTTCCAAGTCTTATATTATCAGGATTTCGACCTTTTATAAGCATATCAGGCTGACATATTGCAAATGATTCATCAAGTAACTCTTGTCCGTATACATTTACAATTGCATTTGTATTTTTCTCAGCTACATATTTTTGCCCTACTGATAACATACCACCAGTACCACAACAGAAGTCTCCTATAGATATAACTTTACCATCTTGTGTTATGCAGTCTTCTTTTCCTAAGAACAACATCTCCATACAAAGTCTAACTACTTCCCTTGGAGTATACTGTTCCCCTGCTGCTGAGTTTTCTGTAAATCTTCTTAGTATTTCTTCATATATATATCCCATTTGGTTATTAGATACTTTGTCTATGTGTAAATCTACTTCATACATCTTTTATACTATTGCATAAAGTTTGTTTTTCTTATCTAAATGATTTATTTCTGTTTTGAAGTTGAATTTACTTATTATTTCTCTTACATTTTGAGAAAATCCATTTAGATATTCTTCAAAATTTGTTTTTATGTTTTCACTATCATCCAAAAGTTTTTTCCATGTAAAATCTGATGTATTATAAAATTGTAAATTCATGTTGTGGTTTTCTCTTAATTCAGCTATAACTATTTCATCACGCTCATCTTCTGGTATAAAGTCATAGTTTTTATATACTCCTTTTATAATTTCTCTATTATATTCATCTAATAAACAATCAAATCTTCTTATTACTATCATAGGAAGCATTACTTTTCTATAGTCTTCTTCTTTGTATGTTCCTCTTAGACTTTCTGCTATGTTCCATAAAAAGCCTACGAAATTAAAGTTATCTTGCATTTTATTCCCTCTACTTTGTCTTTGATATACAGTAACTAAATACCTTATTTATATAGTTTAATTATATCATTATTTAAGACAAAAAATTTTTAATTAATAATGTATAATATCAAAAAATGATAATAATAATTTATGTAAAATAAATTATTCCAAGATAGCTCAACGGTAGAGCACTCGGCTGTTAACCGATAGGTTGAGGGTTCGAATCCCTCTTTTGGAGCCAATATGTAAAAGAGTTGTCATATGACAGCTCTTTTTTTATGTACAAAATAATATTTAATTACCAATTTTTGTAGGTATGATACCTCTTTCGTTTGAACATAATAACCTTGTAAGCAATAGACTTACAAAATAAAATAAAAAATTTATGGAGGTAATACCATGGCAAAAAACAGAAATAACAAAGAAAGAAATAACAAGAATAATAGGAACAATGAATTAAACAACAATAGCAACAACAACGATAACAACAATGAATTAAATAACAACAAAAATAACGAATTCAACAACAGAAACAACAATAACAAACAAAGATAATAATACATAAAAGCTACTTCATGGCGGTTAATAAATCATCATGAAGTAGCATTTTTACTGGTATTACCAAACAATAATATTTTTTAAAATTTCTCAGCTATTATTTTTCGTATTTGTACCTCACTTACATTGAACTTCCTTGCAAGCTCCTTGTAATTACCTCCATCAAAACTTTCTCTAATAACTCTATTTCTAATAGGTTTGACAAGTGAATTTTCTGTAGGTATGTATATAGAAGTCCCCCCACATAACTTACATAACTTAATAAAACCAACAATTCCTATTTCATCAACTATATCTGTAAATGAAACTGGTATATCTTCTTTGGTCAAATATTTTAGCATATTATCCCCCTACATAAAACTAATTAACTACCATAAATTCTATAATTTAATTTATTTCCTTTAAGCTCTACTATATAGTCCTTACTCATTTCAAGTAGCCTACTGCCTATAGCTTCGTCTATTTGTAACAGTTCATCTAACAATTTTTCAGTGCTCACTATAAGCGGTTTATTTTTTAGATATCTATAATTAACAAGTTCAAAGATAATATTAATATCTGACTTAGTAATACTTCCTTTGAACAAATCATCAATTAAAAGCACCTTAGCTTCTTTGTATCTCTTTAGCTCTCTATTGTAATTTTCTTCATCCATAATACTCTGTTTTATCCTAGTTATAGTATCTCTATATGGCATATACACAACCCCTACAGATTCTTTCATAAGATTATTAGCAATAGCAGTACATAAATGTGTTTTTCCACTACCTACTTGCCCCATAAGCATTATAGAGTTTCTTCTAGTATCTTTTATATTTTGAAAGCTAGTATAATAGTCCTTTGCTTTTGAATAAGCTTGGGTTAACTGCAAGCTAATACTATAGTCAAAATTATCAAATGTTTTTTTGCTAAATTCCTCATTGATTCCACTATTTTTCAAAATATTTTCAGATAATCTCAACTCCCTACATTCACAGGGAGTTGCTATATTATCTACTAATAAAAATGTCATGTCTCTACACTTAGCACACTTATAATTATCTTGCTTATTATAATCTTCTTGCTTCTTCAAGTTGTTCTTTTGTTGGCTTTTTATAAAGTTCATCTTCGTCTTCAACATCTCTTCTTTTTGCATTGGTGTTATTATATGTTCCATAACTACTACCCCCAGTATTTTTAACACTTACTTCATAAGCTTTTAGATCTTCATAACTTTTTATATTGTTACTTTCCCATTGTTTTAAGATGCCACTTACATAACCTTTGTTGCACCTTCCATTATTAGATGCAATTTCAATAGCTTTCTTAAATAATCTTATATCTACATACTTACTTATATCTATTAGCCATTCACTAATTACTCCATTAACTAATCCAATATTTTGTTCATAAAGTTTGGCAAACTCTTTTATTGTTTCTTTTTGTTTTTCTTTTTCTTTTTCTTCCCCATAGTGGTTCTCAAATTTGTTTTCATCTTTGTTATGGGTATCCCTACTGTATTTATAGTCTATAGATACAGTATCTATACTGTATCCATACCTATTACACTCTTTTATAAATAACTTTACAAAGTAATTGCTTTTTACATATGTAAGCTCTTTTTCTATACACTTTTTTACCTTTGGACTTGACCCCTTGTTATACTTAATCCAATTTTTAATAAATATTTCATTAGTCTCTCTATCATAAAATATCTTTTTATACTCCTCAAATCTCATAAGTAGTTTCTCTACTGTCTCCCTGTTATAGCCCGTTTCCGTTTCTATAATTCTTTTAGGTAGTTCATATATTCCACATTGGCTTGTCTTACTATTTGTCATAAGGTAAAGATAAAAATATTTTTCCTCTGGAGTAAGGTCTAATACAAAACCATCTTGCCAAAAATCTATATGGACTTGCCTATATACTGCCATCTTAATACCCCCTAGTTACTTATTTGTGAATTTATACTTTCGTCAAAACTAATTGCCCTTTGCATATATGAACTTAGTGGAGCATCTTTTAGAAGATTTTTTATAACTGTCTTCTTAGCCATAAAGTCAAAATCATTTTTCCAAAGTCCAATGTCAAAACTATTTTCATATTTCTTGGAATGACTTTTTATTTCATCCTTAGTCATAAATACAAAATTATATCCACTAGGTTCTAGATGATAAACTCCATAATATCCTATAACATCTCCCCTATCCCCTTTTAAAAGTGGCTTATGTGTTAGCTTTTGTTCTAGACCATAATCTATATCAAACTCATCATTTTCCCTAACTTCATTTGAATACAGTATCTTTAATTTTTCGTCTTTATGTGAAAGCTCAATTAATCCCTTATAACTTAATTGAAGCTTCACCTTATCTACGCCATCTAAATTACATGGTGTTATGTAATATTGTTCAAATTTATTATTTAAGTCAAATCCTAATTGCAAACACCTAATAAGTGCAGTAACAAAACTCATAGCTTCACAACTTTGAAGCTCTATTTTTGATTCAAATACATTAAGTGCCCCTTCTTGAAATTTATCAATATCTACTTCTGACCCAATTGCAGACTTTATTTCCTTTTTCATTTTTATCATAAGTTGTTTCATTGCATATGCTGGCTTTATTTCTAGCACCGATCCTCTATCTTCTTGCTTTTGAAGTGTTTCCTTTAAAATACTCATAATATCCCCCTATTAATAAACTTTGAACACCCTTGTATTAGTAGTTTTCATGTAATTATCTATTAGCTGTGGTTGTTCTTCTTTTAATTTTTTGGTATCCAAACTACTTCTACTTTGACTTTTCCAAGTTATTTTTCTATCTCCAATATAAGCAATTTCATATTCTTTCATTTCATTTTGAATAAACTGTTCTATGGCATTTTTCTCTAATTGCAGTTCTTTAATAAGTCCAACTACATCATCATAACGACTAAGCTTGTCTTCTTTCATAAAAAGTATCAAACTTTCATTTTTAGTTTCTTTGTACTTGCTTTTTAGATACTTTGAGTACTTCTCACTACCATCAGGTGATGGTGCTTTGTCACCTAATATACACTCATTCCAAAATGTTTCTTCTTGTTTCATAAGAGAATTTATTATTTCTTCATCCCTATCTATTTTGTGAATTATTATATCCTCAAAACCTAATAGTGCTGCTATGTAACAGTGGGTAGCACCAGTTATAGCCATATAGTGGTGACATTGTATTTGATAATGTAGTGGAGGTTCTTTTTTCCACTCTTTCTTTGAATAAAAGTTATTTACCTTACATTCTAAAAATGCCTTTTCACCTACTACCCCTTTGTCTATGTTGGCTATGGCAAATGGATATTTATCATTTTTGAGAATTCCATTAATATTTCTAACTTGCTTGCCTGTTATAATTGAAAACTCCTTAGCAATAAAATTCTTAAATTCCCTACCTATTTTAAGCTTCAGCTCTTTTTCATCCATAGTTTCATCACTTACTTTTTCTATATATACATTTGCCCCTTACCACTTACCAAAGTTGTGGTAGATATTTTGTCTCCGTCTATAGTTTTATATGTTTGTTCAATTAGTTGAAGTATTCCTTGTTCTATGTAAACTTGCTTTGGCTTGTTTTTTTCTTTTCCACCTTTGATAAGGTACCCGTTGTCCCTTAACCATCTAAGTAATCTATTTCTACCTATTTCTATTCCATGATTGTTTAGTAGTTTTGCAAACTCACCAATACCTATAGAATCACTACTTGCTGCAATACTTTTGGCAAAGTTGGTATATGGTTTATCTAGTGTTATAGTAGCTTCTAATTCTTCAGCCCTTTGATTTGCTATTTTTGTTTTTTCTCTTTCTTTATTTAATTTTGTAGCAAGTCTTGTAATATAATCTGAATCTTCAAGTGATTTTTTTATAACTTCATCAGTCATATATACTCCGCTTTTTCTTATACTAGGTAGTACTTCATCAAATATCCATCTTTCAAATTTTTGAGCACTTGGAAGCTTAGATTTAATAATTAATCTGTATAAATTACCTTCATCAATAAACTTCTTAGTAACTGTTTGAAAAATATCGCTTCCATCTGATCTTTTTGCTCTTACCGTCACCACGTCACTGGTAGTTACCCCGTGATTTTTACAATTATCTAATATAGCCTTTCTAGGATTTGAGTATCCAAGTATACTAGCGACTTTAACAGCTTCTATATACTCTTTGTTATTTTCAACTATTACTGAAACTTCTCCGAATTCATTGTTATTAAAGATTTTTAAGTTATTCATAATACTACCCCCCCATTTTTATTTGAGTTACCGCTTTGCATGCATTGAAGCATTTTAATCACCTCATCGGTAACTTAATTTACAAAAAAATATCCTCCACTTTTAACCCAAATACTTTCGATATCTCAAAAGCTTCTTGTATGTTAAATAAGCTTTGTTGATTTTCTTTCTTTATATACGTTGATCTTGGCATGTCTATAAGTTTTGATATATCAGTTTGAGTTAATCCCATCTGAACTCTAAGCCCTTTTAATCTCCTACTATAATTCATAGCATCACCTCCTTATTACCTTACAGGTTACTTGGTATGCTTTTATTTTATAACCTGAAAGGTTACATGTCAATAGTATTTTATAATTTTTTTATTATTTTCGGTAACATAAGTTTACTTTAAGGTAACAATATGTATAATTGAATTAAAGGAAGGTGAAGAAATGGGAACTTTAGCAACTAGATTAAAACAATTAAGACTTGAAAGAGGAATAACACTTGAACAAGTAGCAAAGGATCTCAATACCACTAAGGTTACTATTTCTAGGTATGAAAACTCAGTGAGAGAACCTAAAAGTGATACTTTAAGACAATTAGCAAATTACTTTGATGTTTCTATAGATTATTTATTAGGGGAAAGCGATGAGAGAAAACATATTACTGATGATGAAAGAGAAGTCCAGGTAATATTAGAAGAAACTAGAAAAAAACTAGAGAATAATGAGGGTTTAATGTTTGATGGGGAGCCAATGTCTAAAGAAGCCATAGAAAGTTTACTTCAAGCAATGGAAATAGGTATTGCTATGGTTCAAAAGAAAATGAAGAAATAGATTTATTAGGGGGATTTTTAATGAGTATAAAAAATTTAGTACTTAATCTTAGAAAGAAATATAAAACTAACGATCCTTTGGAGATAATACGGGCAATGGGCATAACTTATTTTGAATGTCCATTGGTCGATTTTAATGGTTATTATGATGGCAGATTTAGTATACCTTATATATGTGTTAATAGTAATTTGTCAGATGAAGAGAAACTTATTACTGCTGCCCATGAGTTAGGTCATGCTCTGCTTCATCCTAAGTTAAATACTTTCTTTTTGTCTAGACATACATTGGCTGTTAAAGGTAGATATGAAAGACAGGCGAATACTTTTGCTGCTGAACTTTTGTTAGATAATAATATTTTTGAAAAGTATTATGGTCATACTATAGAATACATAGCTAAGTGTGAAGGGGTATCTCAAGAACTTGTTGAGTACAAATTTAATAATTTATAGGGTTATTTTTTTTGATTTATTATCGAACATACATTCTCTTTTTTAAGTAGTATGTTTTCATTTAAGCTTGACCATGAAAAAAGAGGCAGTTCATCGCCTTAACTGCCTCTTTTAATTCCTTATCCAGAAACTATACTAAAATCTAAAATCTCGTTTCCCATCCTTTAGTTCTGTAAGATGCTCTTTTGTCATCTCTTTAACTTTTTCATTAGGTATATTTTCAACTTCATCAGCAATTAATGCTTCCCCATTCACCTTTGTGCCATTAGAAGCATAGTCCTCTAAATATTCTTTAAGAGTCATCAAAGCATTTGGCTGACAACAATTTGCAATTTGTCCTGATTTAACAAGCTGCATGAATCGGTCACCAGTTCTTCCTTCACGATAACAAGCAGTACAGAAGCTTGGGATATAATTCATTTCTAAAAGCCAGTTCACTATTTCGTCCAGTGTACGATTATCATTAACATCAAACTGTGCAGAATTATCATCTTTTAATTCAGGTTCAACATAACCACCAACGCTAGTTCTAGAACCACCACTAATTTGTGATATACCTAATTCAAGTACACGCTCACGTGTTTTCTGAGATTCACGAGTAGATACAATCATACCTGCATATGGTGCTGCAATACGAAGTATCGCTACAATTTTTGCAAAAACATCGTCTGATATTGCATTGGAAAAGTTTTCAGGATCAATATCATCTGCAGGGCGGATACGAGGGACACTAATAGTATGGGGGCCAACTCCCATTGTAGCTTCTAAATGTTCAGCATGCATTAGTAATCCAACAAAATCATATTTGTACATATTAAGACCAAATAAAACTCCAATACCCACATCATCGATACCAGCTTCCATAGCACGATCCATTGCCTCAGTGTGATATGCATAATCATGTTTTGGACCTGTAGGATGCAGTTCCTCATAAGCATTCTTATTGTATGTTTCTTGAAAAAGTATATATGTTCCTATACCTGCATCTTTTAATTTTTTATAATTTTCTATTGTTGTAGCAGCGATATTTACATTTACACGTCGTATTTCTCCATTTTTATGTTTTATACTATATATTGTTTTGATACTTTCAAGAATATATTCAATAGGATTGTTTATAGGATCTTCTCCCGCTTCTAATGCTAAACGCTTGTGTCCCATATCTTGAAGTGCAATTGTCTCTCTCTTAATTTCTTCTTGAGTCAATTTTTTTCTTGTTATGTTCTTATTTTTATAATGATATGGACAGTAAACACATCCATTTACGCAGTAATTTGAAAGATACAAAGGAACAAACATTACAATACGATTGCCGTAATTTCTCTGTTTAATTTCCTTTGCAAGTTTAAACATTTTTTCATTTTCATCTTCTAAGTCACATTCTAACAATATAGCAGCTTCTCTATGAGTTAAACCCTTACAATCCTTTGCCCTTTCAATAAGGCTACTTATAATCTTTCGGTTGTTTTTGTTTTCTCTAGCATAGTTAAGAGTGTCCATAATTTCTTTATCACTAATAAATTCAGTTGCAACTTTAGACTTACTGTTATACATTAAAAACCCCTCCAATAGACACCTTAAAAGCAACTCTCGCCTTCTAATTTGAGATTAACCCTCATTTAGTACGATACTTTTATAGTTAAATCTTAGATATTATACTAATACTATTTGTTATATAGAAATATACCTCAAAAGCTCTATATAAATAGTTTTTATCGCACATAACTATAAAACTTTTAAATAAATCATAGTTTGATTGTACCTAAATATAAAAATAAATGTATCTATGCCTTAGATAACAAAATACTATCATTATGAATATACTATTATATGGCAAAAGTAAACTTAAGGGGATGATCTTATTCGCCAAATAATATACGATTCATTAAGCCAATGTATAGACTATCAAGCTTCAATAAGCAGGACATTTGATGCTGTTTCAGGACTATTACTAAATGTATATGTAGATGATGTTCTTAGATATAGAAATTTAAGATATTCACAGCTTACTAATTATATTCCAACTGTGCCAGGTCCAAGAAATGTAAAAATATACAACGCTCAAAACAATGAACTTTTGCTAGAAATTCCAGATATTGAAATGCCTCCTGAACAAATAATAACAAGTGCAATATACGGAGGTACAAATAGCTTAAAATTTTTACAAATAATAGATGACGTAAATCTAAAGATAGCACCTGATGAAACAAAAATTAGATTTTACAATTTAAATTCTATTCCTATAACATTTACAATTACTCCAACTATAGGGCTTCAAGATGAGCTCTTACAATCTGGCCAAGGTACTGAATACTACAATATGCCACCTGGTGATTATAATATTCAAATTTCATGGACTAATCAAACACCTAATCAAAAATCTAAAAATGTAAGTATTAGGTTTAATCCAGGTAGAATATACACATTGTATTTTATCAATAGCATAAATCCAGATGATTTAAATTATTCTATAGCAAATATCCCACAAGTAGTACTAATGGTTGATGGAAATACATTATACGATAAATGCAGTTTGCTATATTAAAAACCTCCTTGTTATAGGAGGTTTTTTTATTAAACTTATTTTCAAAACTTCTTTTCTATTTGTAGAATTTAATTCTATATATAATTAAATTAACCTAAAGGAAAGGAGGTAGATAGTATGGCTATAGAAATAAACAATCTTTCTTCATTAAAGATAAAATTATCTTTGGGACTTGATGAGCATGGCAAGGCCTTAGTTAGGTCTAAGACATTTGGTGCCCTAAAGCACGATGCAGTAGCTGATGATGTTTTAGCTGTTGCAAATGCTTTTGTAGGTCTTCAGCCACACGACTTAATGGATGTTGTAAAAGTAGATAACACATCTATATCTGAGTAGTAATTTTAAAATTTTTAGATAGGAGGTGATTTTATGGTAAAAACTAGATTGGTTATGACTTTTGTGGATGCACTTGGTCAAAATATATCTATGTCTTTAGATGATCCTAGAGCTGATATAACACAGGCTGAAATAACATCTGCTATGAACTTAATAGTTTCAAAGAATGTATTTAAGCCCAAAGGTGCTGATTTGGTGGGGATTGTAGAAGCTAAAATAATAGCTACTGATACTACTGAATTTGAATTAGCATAGATAAAAGCCCTTTTAATAAGGGCTTTTTTAGTACAATTAAAAGGAGGTAAATAACATGGACTACATAAAAACTCTTATAGCCGATGTTGGCTTTCCCATTGCTGTATCAATGTATCTTCTGGTACGCATAGAACAAAAGCTTCAAGTGCTATCTGATAGTATTAATGATTTATCCAACAATATAATATCTCTAAAAAAATAATTACAGATAAATACTGGCTTTTACTCCTAGGTAAAAAATATATCTATGGGTAAAAGCCTTAAATTCAAATCTCTTCCTTTATCTAAATTGGTCAAACATTCCTCTTATGTCTAAAAGTCCATAACCATAAGACACATTTGGATATGTTATATCTGGAAACTTTCTAGCTCCTTGCATCATATATGATTTTATCATTTGAACATATGATACAATAGGATTAGCTCCATTGACTAATATATATTGCAAAAACAATGCTACAGCTCCAGATGCATGTGCTCCTGCTGCACTACTTCCTGTTATATTGCCATATCCACCACCTGGGTAAGTAGATATTATATTAACTCCTGGAGCTACAATATCTGGCTTTAACTTTTCGAGTCTTGTTGGGCCTCTAGATGAAGATTGCCATATACTATTATTTACAGTATTATATGTTCCAACCGTAATCATTTCATTTGACGATGACGGATAGTTTAGAGTTCCAAATGGGTCTGCTTCTGAAAACTTAGTTCCTGGTTGTAGTAAGGACCTATTTGGTAAATACATGTCATAATGTCCATCAACTATATAGTCTCCATTTAATCTAATTGTCCATATTCCTGGCTTCACATCTCTTAATGTTATTATTGTTAGTTGATCGCCAGAATAAAAATCTGGATAGCTATAAAAAATTTCATATGGTGTAAGCTCATAATCAAATATACCTGTAACTGTAGTCAAGTCCCTAACTGTTGATGTTTCGCTTAACTCTCCTGATGGTGATATTATTAATACTGATACTTTATCAGGTCTTTTCCCCCAAAACTGAATCTGTAGATCTCTTTCATTTGCCCCTACTTCTATTAATACATTTCTACTTTCTCCTTGTATTATAGTACCTGAATAATGGGTTTGTGTATTACCTTCATTCCCAGCTGCAGCAACAGTAGCTACACCTCTATCTTCATAAAAAATTAAGTTCTCAAATATAGTTGTTCCTGATACTCCCCCAAAATTACTTCCTAAAGATATATTTATAACTAATGGTCTCCCCAGTTCTAATGCTTTAAAGTATGCATAGTATACTCCTGCCATTAAATCAACCTTACTATAATAACCATTTGTTTCTGTTAATTTTACTACTATAAGTTCTGCACCAGGCGCTACACCTACATATTGAGGATTTACCCTCCCTCTTCCAGCTGCTATTCCAGCTACTAATGTTCCATGTCCATTTGTATCTTGTGATAATGATGAATTATTATTTGCTATAGCTTGATTTATTTCATCATTATTATATTCAACTCCAAACAAAAATGGTTCTGGAGAATTTCCAGCTATGGTTTGGTCCCAAAGGTAGACTATTTTAGATGTTCCATCTTCATATATAAAATCTGGATGTAGATAATCTATTCCTGTATCTATAACAGCTATTAACACTCCCTCACCAGTTAAAGGGTTGTATGGATTATTATGAAAGAACAATCCACCTATTTCTCCTACAGCACTAACACCTGTAACGGTCGGTTCTTGTCTTTCTGAAAGCAAGGCCATAGGTATATCATAATCTATAAAGTCTATCTCTGGTATTTGCAGTAAATCCTTAGTACTAACTGTTGTTTCAGTATAAAGTATACCTACCTTTGTACTTAATCTAACAAATCTATGATTAACTCCAAGATTAGAAAGTCCGGCTTCTATATCCCCATTGTAAGCTATGAAATACTTTGTTGTATTAGGCACTATGTATCTAGGTACCACTTTATCATCCCTTTCTATATGTATCATATATTATATATATGTTTTTTGAGGCACTTTAATAATAAAAAAAGCTCAGTATTTTATACTGAGCTTTTTGGGCATGAATTTATATAAACTTCTTTTTCATCTATTTTCTCTTTTTCTTCTTCTTTATAAGACTTAAATTCATTTCTTATTACAACTACAGTTATTATAGTAGCTATTAAATCAGCTACTGGTTGTGCTATCCAAACTCCGTCTAATTGTAAGAATCTAGGTAATATCATTATCATAGGTATTAACAATATTACTTGTCTTAATAAACTTAACATCATAGATTTCTTAGGCTTACCTACCGCTTGAACATATGTTGAACCTACAATTGATATAGCTACTATAGGTAGTGCAAATGAATATTTCCTAATCCCATTTACAGTTATATCCATAAGTTCTTTATCTTTACCGAAAAGACTAACTAAGACTTCTGGTGAAAATTGTATTACAATCCATCCTAGTATTAACATAATAGTTGAAGCTATTACAGATAATTTATATGTTTCTTTTGCTCTATTATAATTTTTCGCTCCATAATTATATCCTATTATAGGTTGAGCTCCTTGAGTTATACCAAATATAGGCATTAAAAATACCATCATTATTGAAAATATTGTAGCCATAGCTCCTATAGCCAAATCTCCACCATATGTTTTTAAAGCGTTGTTACTTATAACTTGAACCAAACTTGCAGCTATTTGAATAACAAATGGCGCAGCCCCTATTACAACTATACTTTTAACTGATTCTGTTTTTAATTTTAGACTTGATATTCTAAATTTCAAATTAGATTTTCCTCTAAAGAAATATGAAAGACCCCATATAGCTGAAAATGTTTGACATATTATAGTTGCTAAGGCAGCCCCTTTTATTCCCATATTTAATACATTTATAAATAAAAATACTAATATTACGTCTATTATACATGCAACAACCATTATCATTGCTGAAAGTCTAGGATTTCCATCTGCTCTTATCATATGGCTTAATGATAAAGAAAGAACAGCACATACTGTACCTAATAACAGTACATTTACATAAGCTTTGGCATATGGTAGAGACCCTTCACTTGCTCCAAATAACCCTAATATGCTATCTGCAAACAAAAGTCCTATTACTGTCAGTATTATTCCTATAATTACTGATAACGTAAATGTATTTCCTAATATCTGTTCTGCCTCTTCTTTTTTTCCTTGACCTAATTTTATAGATATATTAGTGGCTGCCCCTATACCTACAAGTACTGCAAATGCTAATATTATAGTTGTAACTGGCATAGTTACACCAATTCCTGTTATTGCAAGTGGCCCAACCCCTGGTATATTTGCTATAAATATTCTAGCTATTATGTTATATAGAGAGTTTACCATCATTCCAACTATTGCTGGTATTGAATATTTTAAAAGTAGTTTTCCTATCGATTCTGTTCCTAACATTTCTTGACTTTTATCCATTTACACCCTCCTATTTTACACTTGTATTAATACATACTTTTTTAAGTAACATTATAATAGTTTCTTTTTCTTCGTCAGTAAGGCTTTGTGTCATTGTGTTTTCTAGTTCATCAAAAACCTTGTAAACACTAGATTTTACTTCTTTCCCTTTATCTGTTAAATATACGTTATGTGCTCTTTTGTCACGTTCATCTTTTAGTCTTACTATAAAGTTTTCTTCTTCAAGTTTTTTTAAGGCTCTAGCAGTTGTTCCTTTATCTATATTTAGAGCACACGATATATCATCTTGAGTTCTTCCATCTTTTTTATAAAGTTCTATGAGAAACATTACTTGCCCCGAACCTATTCCCTCTTTGGCAAGGGCCTTTGTAATAAATGTTCCACCTTTTCTGTAAATGTGTGATATATATCTTCCTATGTTTTCAGTTCTATTCTTTTCCAATTTATTCACTCCCACTTATATACGTCAAATAACATTAAAGCCGACTTATATATTGTATGCTAATTAGTTGTGTTTGCAACTATATTATTTTATATCATATTAGTTGTGTTTGCAACTATATTTTTAATAGTTTATTTTTTAACCCTTAAGCTCCAAAATTCATATATTAATACTATGTCAGATTAATAAAGGAGATATTAGATTGATTAATAATAGACAACTCATACAACCAAGTCCAACTTTATTTACTTTTTTAAATAATGAATTATCTCTGCCTTGTTTGGATAATTCAAGTGGATTTATTAGAGTTTTTAACGCCCTACCTTCAGATGCCAAGTTTGATGTATATGTAGACGATACATTGTTAGCAGAAGAATTAGCATACAAACAATTTAGTTACTATATACCTAGACCAGCACTCAAAGCTTATAATATTAAGGTTTTTAATTCTCTAGACCATAACACACCTATAATAGATACACAAATAGAAATAACCCCTGGAAATGTAGAAACATTGTGTATAAATGGAACTGTACAAAACCCTAAACTAGTAAAAATAACAGGTGACCCTACACAACAGACTTATCGCGATAAGGCATCTATTAGATATGCTAATTTAACAAAAGATAGTATTATAATTAATGTATCTACTACAAATAATATTGTGTCATATATAAATTTGAAGCCAGATGAATATACTAGATATATAGTTATAGACCCAGGAACATATAAATTTAGATTTATTCAAGTAGGTTCTCCAGATAATAACTCTCCTACTGTATCTCATACCATAAACCCAACTAGAATATATACATTTTATCTTGTAGGAGAATTAGATTCTAATTCAAAATACCCATTAGAACTTGTAATATCAGTAGATATGACAACAATTATAAAAACATGCCCACCTGATATGATAAGGCATCCAAAAAACGGTCTTATATAAATATAAGACCGTTTTTTCACTTTGATATATGAACTTTTGAAAATCTAGCTATATTATTTGCAGCTTCCATACCAGTTTTTAGCGCGCCTTGTGTCCAAGCATGAGTACCTGCTATATGCTCTCCTGCAAATACTACCCTACCATTATATTCTGGTAATGTTGATACATAAGAAAATAATCTTTTTTGATTTGGAGCAAGATAATGGAATCCTCCTTGGAATGAAAATTCCCTATCCCACTGAACAGTTTTGTAATTAATTAATATTTTGTCCAAATACCCACTTGGAAGGTTATGAACCATTTCTATATTTCTTTTGATTATACTTATTCTTATTTTATCTGGTAAGTTTCCTAATCTTATTGCATCTAATGTATAACTATATGTCCATAATACTCCAGAATTATATGAGTTTTCATTACATTTTTCATCTAAATCATAAGATGGATACCAAAGAGATGCTATAGGCAAATCGGTATAAGAACTTCCTCCATATATAGGCCCATACATTCTATTTTTTTCCCAAAATCGTTCTTCAAAATGCATACCTGTTTTGTGTGCTGTTTCATAATTCAAATCCCTTATAGCTTGCATTTTTTGTGTAGAAAACTGAGGATATATATCTACAGTTCTAAGAGATGAAAAAGGAATAGCACATACAACATAATCAAATGTAGAACAACTTATATGCTCTTCTTGGTTGTATCTATAATGTAGCGTTACAGGACCGTTATTTTTAGATTGAGTAATTCTCGTTACATAATGATTATCTTTAAATGTTATATTCCCTAGTAAATTATTTTCTATATTATATTCTCTAGGATATTTGCTATTTAATGATTTACGAAATGCTAGTGGTAAATTTACCATTCCACCTTCAATTTGATATACAGTTTCAAAGTCAGCAGTATATTGTTCTTGAAGAAATTCTAATATATTTGTGTATGCAACTCCTCCTGCAAGGGAATTAACACTAGATAACATATACATTGCCTCTCTACTTAATCCATATCTAGTTGCTGCTTCACGTAAATCTATAGAATCAAGATACAAAATATTAGGACTATAATGTGGTTTTACTTGAATTAATTCTTTTCTTTCTTCTGGGGTTAATCTGAATAAATAATAATTTAAAAAATTATTTACCATTTGATTCCAGGGTGTAGCTCTTTCTCTAGGAGTTAAATTATAAAAAGGATATATATTTCTCATAACACTTATTCCATTGGAATCATTTTGTGCATGTATGTTTTTTACATATCTAATTGCATTTTCGTTAGAATATATAAATGGCTTTGTTTTTAGGTTAAATAAATCTATATAATGCCAAGATGTTTCATGGGCAATTGGTATTCTCATAGCCCCTAATTCAGCATATAATTTTTTATCTTTATCAAAGTAATTGGTATATATTCTGCCTCCAATTCTATCTTTTAGGGCATCAAATATTGTTATATTAAATCCTAGTTTTCTAAGTTCAAAGGCAGCAGCAAGGCCAGAAGCTCCCCCACCAATTATCCCTACATTTATATTTTTAAAAGAACCGGGCTTAGCTATATTTGTAATATCAATAGGAGGGCTTAATATATTTAATATATTTTCATAGTCTTCTGGTCTGTTTTGACTTTTTAATAATTCATAATATATTTCATGTCTTTGAGCTTTTGTTGGACTATTTATTAATTTATTCATTATATACTCTCCTTAAATTCAATATATTTATATATATGCTTAAGAAGAGTTATGTGGTTCCACATATAACTATAGATTAAATCTAATTTTTAATAACCATAAATTACGATATTCATATATTAACATTAAGATAAATTATATAGAAAGGAGACATTATTTTGTATTATAAAAGACAACAGCAGTATCCAGATTTTACAACATTGTTTCAGTTTTTAACTAACGAAATATCTTCTCTACCTTGTTTGAGTTATAAAACAGGTTTTGTTAGAATGTTTAACGCATTGCCATCAGATGTTAAATTTGATGTATATATAGATGGAATACTATTGGCAAAAGAACTAGCATATAAGCAATTTAGTTATTCTATAGCTGCATCAGCATATAAAGTCCATAATTTAAAGGTTTTTATTTCAGATAAATTAGATACACCTATAATAGATACAACAGTACAAGTAAATGCAGCAAATGTGGAGACATTAGCTATAGTTGGCAGTGTTGAAAATCCTAGAATATCTATAATAGTAGGCGAGCCAGGACAACCAATTTATCAAGATAAGTCATTAATTAGGTATGCAAATTTAACTGACAAAGATATTACAGCTAATGTACTAATTGGCAATAGACTTATTTCATCTAAAACAATTAAAAGTAATGAATACAATAAATACGACACTGCAAATCCAAACACATATAAATTTGAATTTGTTTTAGCTGATTCACCAGTAGATACCTTCAAGTCTTCTACTATTCATAGTTTAAGACCTACAAGGATATATACATTTTATCTTGTAGGAGATACAGATGCTAATTCCAACTATCCACTAGAACTTGTAATAGCAGTAGACGTTGTATCGTTAATAAAGCAATGTCCACCTAATATGCCTGGATTTTAATATAAAGGAGATGACAATTTGAAAAGACAGCTAGATAATCCAAGTTTATTTCAATTCTTAACTGAAGAGTTGAATTTACCTTGTGTATCTTACAACACTACCCTTGTTAGAGTTTTTAATGCCTTGCCTAGTGAAGATAAAATAGATGTGTATTTGGATGGCGATTTATTAGCAAAGGAACTAAACTACAAACAATTTAGTCATTATATACCTGTATTAGAAGGTGATACTCATAATATAAAAGTTTTTGTCTCTAGTTCAAGTGGTGAGCCTATACTAGATACTCCAGTAAAAATACATCAATCAAATATAGAGACACTAGCTATAGTTGGTACTATACAAAATCCTAGCGTGATAAATGTAGTAGGAGAACCTACTCAACCATCATATCCTAATAAGGCATTAGTTAGATACGCTAATTTATCACAAAATAATCTTAATATTAATGTATTACTTAATGACAACATTATTCAATCTGGACCTTTGAGTATTAATGAATATACTAGCTACTCACTTCTAAACCCTATAATGTATACATTCCAGTTTGCATTAAATGATAACTCAAACAATAATTTCCAAACTTCTGCCACACACATTTTAAAACCTACTAGAATATATACCTTTTATCTTGTAGGAAGTTTGGATACTAAATCACAAACACATTTAAATTTTCCATTAGAGCTTGTAATATCAGTAGATATAACTACAATAATAAAAAAATGCCCAGAAGATATGAAAAGACTATAATTGAAAAAGGAGATATTATTTTGTATTATAAAAGACAACAATATCCAGATTTTACAACATTGTTTCAATTTTTAAATAACGAGTTAGGTGATATTTGCTTGCCTTATAATATAGGTCTTATTAGGGCATTTAATGCTATACCTTCAGATGCTAAACTTGATGTATATGTAGATGAAATCTTATTAGCACATGAACTAAAATACAAACAATTTAGTTACACAATAGCTACATCAACACTTACAAGCCATAATATAAGAGTTTTTGATTCTAGCAAACCAGATACTCCTATAGCACAAACACAAATACAAATACCTCAAGGCCATGTAGCAACAATTAATATAGTTGGCACTATACAAAATCCTAGAATATTATTGTTAACAGCTAGTTCTAATCAGCCAACTTATAGTGATAGGGCCTTAGTTAGATATGGCAATTTGTATGATAGTGACATTACAGTTAATATAATAAAAAGTAAGAATGTTATTTCATCCAAAACAGTTAGAGCAAATGATAATACTCAATATGAAGTTATAGCCCCAGGAGTATACCAGTTTCAATTTAAACTAACAGATTCTGTAGGAAATACTGGTTTAGGTTCTGTTATATATGAAATAAAACCTACTAGATTATATAAGTTATATCTTGTAGGAAGTCCAACTAATGATCCAAATTATCCATTGGAGCTTATATTAACAGTTGATATTATGACAGCAATGAAGCAGTGCCCACCTATGATGAAGAGATTTATATAAAGGAGGGGATACTTTGAATAGACAAGATAGTAATATAAATTTATATGAGTTTTTGACTAAGGAATTGATTCTTCCTTGTTTATCCTCTAATACTTCAATTATTAGAGCTTTTAATGCATTGCCATCTGATACTAAATTAAATGTATATCTAGATAATGAATTGTTAGCTAGTGAACTAGAATACAAACAATTTGGATTTTATATACCTATAATAGAATCAAATATTCACAATATAAGAGTTTTTGTTTCAGGTGAAAAAAACACTCCAATAATAGATACACAAGTAGAAATATACCAATCACGAATTGAGACATTGGCCATAGTTGGTACATTACAAAACCCTAGTATATTAAAGATATCAGGAGATCCTAATCAAGAGATTTTTCTTGACAAATCAGTAATTAGATATGCTAATTTATCCCAAAGTAATGTTGTAATTAATGTAATATCTAATAACAAAGTTATTCAATCAGGTCCCCTTAATATAAATGAATATAATAAATACTCACTTTTAAATCCAGGATTGTATGAATTTGAGTTTGTAAATCCAGTAGATAATTTCAAAACTTCATCTACTCATATTTTAAAATCTACTAGAGTATATACTTTTTATCTTGTAGGAACTTTGGATTCTAATTCTCCAATGTATTTAAGTTATCCCTTAGAGCTTGTAATATCAGTAGATATATCTACAATGGTAAAAGAATGTCCAGAAGATATGAAAAGACTATATACTAAAAAAGACTAGGCTTTTATCCAAAACCTAGTCTTACTATTATGCATATATATCAGAAAACTCAATATGTATACTTTCTACATTGCTACTTCTTATTATTTCTTCTTCTTTTTCTTCTTCTTCAAATTGGATAACAGGCAATTTTATAATAAATTCACTTCCCTTGCCAAATTCACTTTTTACATTAATTTGCCCTTCGTGATGTTCAACTATAGACTTTACTAAAGATAATCCTATTCCACTTCCTTCTTTATTCCTTTTTATAGTCTCATCTACTTGTCCAAATCTATCAAATATCAAATCAAGCTTTTCTTTTGGAATACCTACTCCAGTATCTTTTATGGATATTTCTATATTGTCATCTTTATCATATATGTCTACACTAATTTTACCATATGGATTTGTAAACTTTATAGCATTAGATAATAAGTTTAATATAACTCTTTCCATTTTATCTGGGTCTATAGCTATAATTTTTTCTTCTATTTCTGTATCAAATACAAGCTCTATATTCTTTTGAGCTGTATAGTCAGTAATTGATAATGTAATGTCTTCTATTATGTTTACTATATTGTGATTTTCTCTTTTTATATCATAAAATCCTGATTCCATCTTTGTTACATCTATTATGTTATTAATAAGTCTAATTAATCTAAAGCAGTTTTGGTTTATAGTAGCTGTATGTTTATATAAATTTTCTTCTTTTAAATTATTCTTTTTGCCTTGTGATTGTAAAAGCTGGCTAGAGCCATAAATAACGTTTAATGGAGTTTTTAGTTCATGGGACATATTTGCAAAAAACTCTGTTTTTATTTTATCGTAATAAACTTTTTCATTATATTTTTGCTTTAGTTCTTCAGTTTTCTTTTTTTCAGTTACATCTCTAACAATAGCTAGAATATGTCCATCGCCCATAACTTCAAAAGGCATGGCACAAATTTCAGCATCTAATACTTCATTATTATGAAGTATTATCTTTTGCTCTAAAAATTCTACATTTTTGCCTTCTAAAACATCATTCATTCTATTAAATATAACTTCTTCATATTCAGAAGAAACATTTGAAAAATTACTTTCATGATTTCCTATTAAATCAGTCTTACTACTTACATTTAAAATTTTAGCCATAGCGTCATTAGCATAAACATATTTTCCATTATGTAAAATACAAATACCCTCAGGCAAAAGTTCTATTAATTTTCTATAAGTTCTCTCACTTTGTCTTAACTGTTTTTCTGCATGTTTACGTTTTGTAATATCTTTAAACATTGTTAAAATTCTTTTGTTTCCGTTTTCATGAATGATAGTTGATGTTAATTCTACGTATTTAGTAATTCCTTTATTGTCTCTCATAACATACTCAAAGTTAGAATCAATTTCATTTCCTTTTAATATATCATTTTTTCTGCCTAGGTTACTTAATTTATGTTCAGGATGAATAAATTCTTCTGAATTTCTTCCTATTAAATCTTCTATATTTTCTATATTCAAAATCTTAAGCGCTTCTTCATTTGCATATAATATTTTTTCTTCATCTTGTACTAGTATACCATTAGGAGTATTTTCAACTAGCTTTGTATATCTTTCATTGCTTTCTTCTAACTCCTCTATTTTATTATTTAACTTTATATTTGCTAAGTTCAATGATATATATGGATTTTTTAAGTTAGTTTGAGCAATAGCTTTATATATTAAATAATAAGATAAAAAGTTTAAAATATGGCCTATCATGTTTGACTGTCCATATACACTTGCATATGTAGTAAACATAG
>NZ_JCANUR010000019.1:0-52938 GCF_059569055.1 Sporacetigenium mesophilum DSM 16796
TTATGCTGTAAAGTTATAATTGCTAAGTATTCTATGTTAACGCTAACGCGTATTGTTCGTTCAAACTTACTTGAATACTTTGATGAATATGTAATGGAATATTTTCGGACACGCTGATTTTGGTAAAATATAGAAAATTGATTTTGCATAGAGGGATAGGTCTAACTAAACATATAGTAAAATATTGGCCTTAAATGAAAATAAAGTAAAATAAGCAGCTAGTGGTAAAACTAATTACCAATAGCTGCTTATTT
Source organism: Sporacetigenium mesophilum DSM 16796 (assembly GCF_059569055.1). NCBI lineage: Bacteria > Bacillati > Bacillota > Clostridia > Peptostreptococcales > Tepidibacteraceae > Sporacetigenium > Sporacetigenium mesophilum. Next base: position 255 of record NZ_JCANUR010000019.1, read on the forward strand.
GGATTTGTCAAGTATTCAATTTCTACCTAAATGCAACACTAGAAGGGCTTAGCCCTATTTTTTTTAATTTCATACTGCTAAACTTGAGCAAGGTCCCATCTGGTCGGTGGCGACATGAGCGTAGCAAACTTTTTATTCATATCTTAAAGCATCTATAGGATTTAGTTTTGCTGCTTTTCTAGCTGGATATATTCCAAAGAATATACCTACAATAGAAGAAAATAATATTACGCCAATAACTGCTATTGGAGATATAACTGGAGTTATATTAGCGATACTACCTAAACCATAAGCTGAAAGTATCCCTAAAATAAGTCCTATTACCCCACCTATTACTGTTATAATTACAGACTCTGTTAAAAACTGTGTAAGTATAGTATGAGTTGTAGCTCCTAGGGCTTTTCTTATACCTATTTCTCTAGTCCTTTCGGTTACAGACACTAACATTATATTCATAACACCTATTCCACCTACTAATAGTGCAATAGATGCAACTGCTGCTATAAAAGAAGTAAATATAGCAAATATAGAATTAATCTGATCTAATTGTTTCATAACGCTTTCTGCACTATATACATCTCTATCTTGATTGTGATGTATATTCTCTAAAATCCTAAGTGATAAATTTCCTGCTTCTTCCGTTTTATCTTTTGAAGAAGCTATAATATTTATAGAACTTATTAACATATTTGGATATAGTTTTTGTGTAAAGGTAACTGGAGTATATACAAATATAGGCATTTCAGTCCCCTCTCCAGCAAATAAAAGTCCTGACGACTTAGATACCCCTATTATTTTAGCTTTCTTAGGCGAAAGTGGAGATCCTATATTTACTGACTGACCAACTACATCTTCATATCCAAATAAATTTTTAGCACTCACCTGATCTATAACTATTACATTATTTCCTTTAAGGTAATCTCTTTGACTAAAAAACCTTCCATATAACATTTCAAGTCCATTTATTTGCTGTAAATCATCATTTCCACCTGCAATAATAGCAAATTTTGATTTTTTAGGAGTTTCTATACTACCTTGAATTTGAGTTACTGGAGATGCAAATTTAACAGAATCAATTCTTTTTATTAACATATCTGTATCTTTTGTATCAAAGTAATCACTTTTCTGAGCCTTTTGTTCATTAACTTGTATGCTAACAGTAGATGCTCCTATTTTTTCAAATTGGCCTGTTATAGAAGCTGTTCCACCAGCTCCAAGAGATAGTATGGTTATAACTGAACTAATACCTATTATTATCCCTAGCATGGTAAGGAAGGATCTTAACTTATTAGCTCTTATACTATCTAAAGCCATTTTGAAATTTTCTGCAAAGTTTATTCTCACATCCTCACCCCTTTTACTCTTGACTTATTATTTTTCTATTTATAACTGTATTTTCAGATATTATAGTTCCATCAGAAAATTTTACTATTTTTTTAGTATATTGGGCTACCTCTGGTTCGTGAGTAACCATAAGTATAGTAGAACCTTCTTCATTTAAATTTTGAAATATTTTTAGTATTTCCCCAGTTACTACAGAATCTAAATTACCTGTGGGTTCATCTGCCATTATTACAGCAGGGTTATTTACTATAGCTCTAGCTATAGCTACTCTTTGTTTCTGACCTCCAGATATTTCATTTGGTTTATGTTTTCTCCAATTACCAAGACCTACTTTTTCTAGTGCATCCATAGCTTTTTTTCGTCTAACTTTGCTATCAACTCCAGCATAAACCATAGGAAGTTCTACATTTTCTAATATACTCATTCTTGGTAGTAAGTTGAAAGCTTGAAATACGAAACCAATTTCCTTATTTCTTATATAAGCTAATTCATTATCACTTAAATTTGTTACATCCTGGCCATTTAATACATAGCTACCTGAGTCCATCTTATCAAGACATCCTAAAATGTTCATAAAAGTAGATTTCCCCGATCCTGATGGACCCATTATTGAAGTGAATTCACCTTTTTTAACTTTAAGATCTACGCCACTTAAAGCTTGATACTTTATATCTCCAGTTACGTATGTTTTATATACGTCCTTAACTTCTAACATATTCATTACTTATTTTCCTCCTTAGGACTAACAATAACATCTACTCCATTAGTTATGTCAGCTCCAGGGTTTAATACTAACACTTCTCCCTTAATCAAACCTGATTTTATCTCTGCTTCAGTATCAGATACTATTCCAAGATCAACATTTTTCTTAGAAGCTTTACCGTTTTTTACTACATATACAAAATCCGTTCCGTTGTTATCAGAAATTACAGTTTCTATAGGAACAACCAATGTTTTGTCGTTATGGGCTGTTAGTATGTCAACATCTACATTAAACCCTATTACTAAACCTTCAGAATTCTCTATATCTATAAATGCATTTTGATATACTTCAGATGAATTACTACCAATAGATTGACTCGAGTTGTTATCTGCTGTCGGATCTACAGAAGCAACTTTTCCTTTGTATACCTTATCATTATAAGTTATGTTTACACTTTGATTTACCTTAACTGTAGGAGCATCATATTTACTTAATTGAATTTTAACTTGCAGGTCTTTTGTATCTTGAACTACTGCAACAGGTTGTGCTAGTGAATTCATTTGACCTTCAGAAACATTTAGCTCTGTAACTATTCCATCGATATCAGTTCTTAATTTCTTAGTTCCATATGCTGTTTTAATAGTCATAAGAACATCATCTTCTTTAACGGTATCGCCTACTTTAACGTCTATATCATCCACTATACCTTGCTCTCCAAAATACAATTGTTTGTTTTTAGATAATATATCTCCTGTAGTAGATAAGTAAGATTTTATTTCTTTTTCTTGTACATTACCAACTTTCACTTCTATTCCTTTAGGCTTACTAGAAGCATTTATCCAAGCTCCAGCCCCAACAATAACAACGATACTTAATATTATCCAAATCCATTTTTTCATATTATCCTGATATAAATCAGGTACTCACCGTCCTTCCTTTAATTTTAGTAAAATCAATATAATTATTTTACATTAAAACAATTATAAGTTATATGTAATAATCTGTAAACTATTAGAAATCAAAAAATCTTAATACTTAATCTAATAATTAACAACAACACAATATAATATTCTTTTTAAAACAAAAAGAAACCATTCAATTATGATTTCTTTTTGTTTTGCTATATTCTTAAAAATCTCTGCCGGAGCCACCACCGCCAGAGCTTCCTCCTCCACCAGAAGAACCTCCGCCTCCGCCATTTGAATTATTTCTTCCACCAAACATAAATGCCATATATATTAATGTTTCTGTTATTGTACCATTGAAGTACCTATAGTCAACTATAACTAATAGAACAAGGCCTATTGCAGTTACAATTCCAAATACCACTTTATGTTTTTCAATAAAGCTAGGTTGAGTATTACTATTATTTAAACTTGAATTAGGAACATATCCATTTATATTAATATCTGAATAATTGTACTCCTCATTTATTTCATAGGCTACTCCGTTAAATATATCTTTTATACCTGCAGAATAATCACCTGCACTTAATAGTTCTTTACTAGTATCAATTATAGAACCAGCTACACTATCGGGTATAGCACCTTCAAGTCCATATCCTACTTCTATACGTATTTTACGTTCATTAGGAGCTAAAAGTATAAGAACTCCATTATCCAAATTTGCATTACCTATTTTGAATTTTTCAAAAAGCTTTACAGAATACTCTTCCGCAGATAGATTGTCTAATGAGCTAACTGTTACAACTACTACTTGGGGTCTTTCGTTGGTTTGTTCATATTGTTTATTTAAGTTTATTATATAGTCTTTTGTTTCGGTGCTTAAGACATTAGCATAATCATTTACATAAAATTCCCTAGTGGGATTTACTATGTCATAAGCATAAGATATGTTGAGCATAACTAGTAACGAAAATATAGTACACACAAACAATTTTATAAGTTTGTTTTTTTTCAATATAACACCCCCTATGTATAAAATAAAGCTATTAAGCTAAGCACTTAATAGCTTTTGGAGTTATAGATTTACATTAGGTGCTTCTTGTGCTTGAGCATTAGATTTAAAGTATTCTTTAGACTCAAAGCCAAACATATTAGCAAAAATATTTGATGGGAATCTTTTTATTTTTTTATTGTAATCTCTAACAACTTCATTGTATCTATCTCTTTCAACTGATATTCTATTTTCAGTTCCTGATAGTTCATCCATAAGCTTAGTTACATTTTCATTTGATTTTAGTTGTGGATAATTTTCCATAACTACTAATAATCTTCCTATAGCACCTTCTAACTCATTTGAAGCATTTACTTTTTCATTTACACTTGTAGCTCCTGCCATTTTTGATCTAGCATCTGCTATATTCGAAAATACTTCTTTTTCTTGCTTCATTGCCCCTTTAACAGAGTTTACTAGATTTGGTATTAAATCATATCTTCTTTGTAATTTACTTTCTACATTTGCATATTGTTGATCAACTGATTCATTTAGGTTTACTAGCGAGTTATATGTTGTAAATCCTAGAAGGGCAAATATGCCTAGTATAGCTACTATTACTATAAGTATTTTATTAAAACCTCTCATTTATAGTTCTCCTTCCTTAAATATATATACTTAATATATATTATACATATTATGCCAAATATATATAATCATTTTGCAATAATAATAAAAATAAATATTAGTATATATTGTGATACTATTTGTTATATTAATATTTAGAATTTATATATAAAATAAGGAACTCATAAAATGAGTTCCTTATTTTATAATTATAGTTGAATTTTCTGGTACGTTATCATATATCCATTTAGCATGTTCTGTAGCAAGTCTTATACATCCATGACTTACAGAATCACCTAGTGAGCCATCGACAACCTTTGTGCCTTCTTTATTGTATATAACAGAATGATATAAGTAATTTCCATTAATTTGAGTAAAATATTTAGCTTGGAATCCATCATCTTGTCCAAATGAAAGTCCCTTCATTCCAACTCTAAATTGACCCGGAGCTGTTGGTGTACTACTAGAACCTACGCTACAATAAAACTTTTTTATAAGTGTATAGTTATGTGCAGTTCCTTTAAATATATAAGTCAGCTTATTATCTAGTGTAGTAACCATTAAATAATCAGTATAGCTTCTTATTTCATTTTCATTTACAAATTTATTTATATCAGAATTAATATACGTGTAATCTATTTGCTTTGGAGCAATATATTTTGTTTTTTCTGTAGGCTTTTTATCTAACTCCTTTATAGTTACCATATCAGCTATTCCTGTTTGAGGTATCCCTAGTTTATATTGAAAATCAAATATAGCTTCACGAGTTCCCCAGCCAAATATACCTTCTGTACTCATGTTGTATCCATATTCTTTTAATCGTTGTTGTATATACTTAACGTCTTCACCCGTATCTTTATATTTTAATTCCCTTTTTGGATAATTTTCAGGGATAGTTTGGATTGGTTTTACTATTGTCTCCTGTTGTTTTTCGTTGATTGGAAATAAGGTTTTTGGAATTTTAATAATTCCTACTATGAATAAAACCGATAAAGTTAATATAATTATTGATTTTGATTTTTTATTTAACTTAATTTTCAACTTGTTTTTTTTACTTGCCACGACACAACCCCCATTTATTGTATATAATAATATATGGTTAAATGTTATAATATATATAAATTTAGCTTTTCATATACTGGTACATACAAATATTAAATGTAATTATGTTGTTTTTCAAGTTAAGAAATTGTAACTTTTCCTGTGTAACTTTTTATACTTAATTTAAAGTCAAATAAAAACAACTATTGTCTTTATACAGTAGTTATTTTTATTTGACTTTATTTAATTAAAAGACTTCCATAGTTCACCGTTAATATCAATTATGTCATTTATCATAGTATATGGTATCTTAAATGTTGGAAATCCCGCAACAAAAGGAGCTATCTCATAAGGGTCGAAGTAAATATACAATGCATCTTTTCCTAGATAAAATTTTTGATTTTCTTTTATTCCTTTATAGGTATCTGGGAATACATATGAATATTCTTTATCATTCTTTATTTGGTCTCCTATAATATCGCTAATGACTTTGATATAATTACTATTTTCCTTAAATAAGTCATTAAGTGTATATATTTTATCATTTTGCAAATTTATATTAGCATATATTCTAACTGGCATACCATGAGCTGCACCAAAGTGATATTCATATCCATTAAGTTGTAAAACTAGAAGATTATTTTTAAAAAATTCTACAGAATAGTCACCGAAGTAGTTATAATCTAATTGTACATTGCTATTTATATCTTTAAGTTGAGACAACTCTCTTAGTTTAGCATTAACAGTTTTTAATTCAGAACTGTTACCCGTAGAATTAATTTGTGGATAATAAACTAAATAATCTTTATTAGGCTTGTATTTTTCTTCTATAACTTCATATATATTGTTTAAAGGAATCATTTTGTTTTGTTCGTATATTGTACTACCATTTCTATCTAAATAAGATAGCCTAAAATCGATAAAAGCCTTTATTAAATTATCTTCAATATCTAAAGTTCCACTACCGCTAACTATAGGTAAATCTTTTACTACACTTCCATTTTTATTAATAAAAAATGTATTTTTATCGTCATAAACAGACGCTAGGCTATTCTCATAATTTGAGACACCATAGTAAATAAAGTCTGTAAGAAATTTGCCTTCATTTGTGGCAATGGCATATTTAGATCCCATAAAAGGCCTGTTTTCATCAAGTGCCTTACCTACAGCGACTCTATCTTCACCTAAAGAAAATATATCATTATATTTAGGTTCTATTATAAAATTACCTTTCTTATCTATAACTCCATATTTATTATTAATGTCTTCTGAAATATTAACACTATTAATTCCATTGTTAAAAATTTGGACCCCTGTATATTGTGGTTGTATAACTATATTTCCATTAATGTCAATAAATCCGAATTTGCCGTCTGGGGTGTTCTTAAAAGATAATAGACCATCACCGACATCCCCTACAAAATTATAATTATATTTGGTTATTATTGTACCATTAGGGTCTATCAGAGCATGTTCATTTTCTTTAATCCTAACAACTGCTTTGTTATCTTTAAAATTACTACCATATTCATATTTTAAAGGGATTATTTCTCTACCGCTTTTATCTAAATATCCATAAAGATAGTTACCTTCTGGTCCTATGCCACTAAACAAAGCTCGGTTGTCTTGAAATATGCTTATATAGTCATATGCCTTAGACGTTATTTCATTACCTTTTTCATCTATTACTTTAAATCCATTATCATTTAAAACTACTGCACGATTTTCTGAAAAATCGTTAATATACTGATATTTTGGCCTTAAGATATAACTTCCTGACTCATAAATAATTCCATATAAACCATCTTTTTCAACAACTGCAAGACCATTGTCTTGGAAGTCTAGGGCATTAGTAAATTGCGGCTTTATTATAAATTCACCTTGATTACTTATATACCCCCATGTTATTCCATCAATAGTTTTAATAGATGCTGGATACAACTGTGTGACTCTATTTTTTAAACTATATATTATACTTTCTCTTAATCTAATTAACTCATCTTTAGATGGATAAGGATAATCGAGTTTCATATTTATATCTATAGACTTTAGTGCTTCATATGGCATTTTTGATTTTATTTGAGCATCTGCTAAGTAATACCAATAAAATCCATAGTCAGGATTTTCTTTAATTTTTTGCTTGTAATATAAAACTACCTTTTTAAAATAATATGGATAAACATCTTTTGCAATAACTAACTTTCCATTATCATATCTATAAATTGATACCTTATACGAATCACCAGTATCATGGACCCATAATGCTATTTCTGCTCTCTTATCATTTTTAGCTTTTGATGATATATCATAAATTTCTATTTTACTATAAGTTATATTATCATCAATTATCCTTTTGAATTTTTTATTCTTCCATTCAAAAATATCTAGTTGTGCCCAAATTCCCCCTACCTGCCATCCTATAATTAAATTGTTTTTGTTTTTTTCTTTAACTGGAGCTACATTAATATAATTTATATTATATCCAGGGCCTTTAATATTGTCTAAAACATACCACATATTATTATAATTTTTTAGTACTAAAACATAACATATACCTTGCCATTTATATCCTACTATTATTTCATAAGTATTATCATTATCTACATCTCCAATAAATATTGACAAAACAGTAGCAGTAGGAGGCAAAAAACCTCTTACAAAATTAAATAAATAAGCATTGTTCATATTAATACTCCTTATATTTTTATTCTTATAAAATATTATATAAAAATGCTTTTTTATCGTTACTATTCTTATAATATTGTTACATTAATTTAAATATAATGGAGAAATTATGTATATATAAACAATTGGAGGTATTATATGAGTAAAAATTTGCCTAAATATCCAGAGCCATATTGGTTAGATTCCATAAAGCGCAAGTCATTTCCAAAATGTAGCGAAGATATAAAAGTTGATGTAGCTATAATAGGTGCTGGAATCACAGGAATAACAACAGCTTATTTACTTAAAAAAGAAGGATATCAAGTTGCAGTATTAGAAGCTTCTGATATATTTAGCGGTACAACAGGTCATACAACTGCTAAAATAACGGTGCAACACGATTTAATTTACGATGAATTAATAAATAACTTAGGAGAAGAAAAAGCCAAACTTTACTATGAATCTAATAACGAGGCTTTAAACTTTATTAAAAATACTATAAAGAGTAATAATATCGAGTGTGATTTTTTAGAACAAGATGCCTATATATATGCAAATTCTGATAAATATGTTAAGAAAATAATAGATGAATTAGAGGCTTATAAAAAACTTGGTATTAACGGAGAATGCTTAGAGAACCTACCAATACCAGTTAAGTTAAAAGCAGCCTTAGTTGTAAAAAACCAAGGACAGTTTCATCCACTTAAATACTTAAAAAATTTAGTTGAGTATATTGAAAAAGAAAATGGAATAATTTATGAAAATACTCAAGCAATAGATATTGAAAAAGAAGATGGCTTAAAAGTTATTACTAAGGATGGATATAAAGTTACCTGTGAAAATGTAGTTATATGCACTCATTTTCCTTTTTATGATGGGATGGGATTTTACTTTACTAGAATGTATCCTGAACGATCATATGCACTTGGTACTAAAATAGATGGAGATTATCCAGGAGGAATGTATTTAAGTGCAGATGATCCAACAAGATCTATTAGATACACTCAACTTCCAAATGGCGAAAAACTAATTCTTATCGGTGGCGAAAGTCATAAAACAGGTAAAAGTAAATCTACTTTAGATCATTATGAAGCTTTGAAAAGTTTTGGTGAAACAATATTTAATATAAAAGATATAACTCATAGATGGTCTACTCAAGATTTAACTACATTAGATAAGGTACCTTATGTAGGTCATATAAGTTCAAAGTATCCTAATATTTATGTGGCAACAGGATATAAAAAATGGGGTATGACTAATGGAACCTCAGCATCCCTATTAATAAAAGATATGATTATGAAAAAGAAAAATCCTTATTCAGAGCTTTATACTCCATCGAGATTTGATGCTGATCCTGATATTAAAAACTTCGCATTAATAAACGCTGATGTTGCAAAAAACTTAGTTGAAGGTAAACTAGATATAACATTGAGAAGAGCTGAAGATTTAGATTTAGATGAAGGAGATATCGTTTTAATTAAAGGAATGAGAGCTGGTGCTTATAAGGATCCACATGGAAAACTTCATATTGTAAATAATACCTGTACTCATTTAGGATGTGAATTACAATGGAATAATGGAGAAAGAACATGGGATTGTCCTTGCCATGGCTCAAGATTTTCTATAGATGGTAAAGTAATTGAAGGTCCAGCACAAAAACCATTAGAGATAATTGAGTAAAATTGATATAAAAATGACGTAAGGTTATAAACTTATTTATAACCTTACGTCATTTTAATTTTTTAATTATACACTATACAAATTCAGTAAAAATAGGTAATATTTATATATAACTATATTCTTAGAATTTTTCACCGGGGGGGGAACTACATTGAATTGGCAAATAAAGAGATTTAATGAATTAACAGCAGATGAAATATATAATGTTTTAAAATCAAGAAATGAAGTATTTATTGTAGAACAAAAATGTGCTTTTCAAGACTGTGACGATAAAGATCAAAATTCATATCATCTATTTACAAAAGATAATGAAGATATAGTTGCATATTTAAGAATTTTAGAAAAAGGTGTTTCATACAATGAAATATCAATAGGAAGAGTATTAGTAGCAAAAGAATACCGTAAAAAGGGTATAGCAAGAGATATGATACTAAAAGCAATTGATTATATACATAACAATCTAAACGAGAAATCAATTAGAATATCAGCTCAGTCATATTTAGTTGATTTTTATAAAAGTATTGGTTTTAAAGAGGTATCAGATATATACTATGAGGACGATATTCCTCATGTAGAGATGTTATATATAAACAAATAGAAATGCTTGTGGATATCCACAAGCATTCTTTTATCTTTTCTTTCTTTTTGTTATTTTACCTTTACTATCATTTTTAATTTTATTTTTATTATCTCTGTCTTTATTATCCCTATTTTTAGTATTGCCCTTTTTATTACTATTTTGATTAGGCTTATCTTTTCCTTTTACGCTTTTTGATTTACCTTTATTATATCCTGTGTTATTTCTATTCTCTCTTGGTTTTACTAAACATTTTGGCCCAAATCCAATAAGATCTATTCTATTCTCCTGCATTAAGGCTGTATATACTAAATCATAGTTTTTAGGGTTTCTATATTGAAGTAAAGCCCTTTGCATAGCTTTTTCAGTCTTAGTCTTTGGCACATAAACTTTTTCCATAGTTAAAGGATCTAATCCAGTGTAGAACATAGTTGTTGACAATGTTCCTGGTGTTGGATAAAAGTCTTGAACTTGTTCTGGCTGATAGTGAATATCTCTTAGGTATTCTGCTAATTCTATTGCTGATTCTAATGTACATCCAGGATGACTAGACATTAGATATGGTATAATATATTGTTTTTTACCTACCTGTTCATTCGTTTTATGGAACTTATCCATAAACTTATCATAAGTTTTTCCTGCTGGTTTACCCATATACTTTAATACTTCAGGAGCAACATGCTCTGGAGCTACTTTTAACTGTCCACTTACATGATGTTCAACGAGCTCTCTGAAAAATGTATCTTTTTTATCTGCCATAATATAATCATATCTAAGACCTGAACGTACAAATACCTTTTTGACGTTAGGCACTTTTCTTACTTTTTTTAGTACTCCTAGGTATTCCATATGGTCTACATCTAAATGTTTACATGGGCTAGGATATAAACATTGTCTATCTTTACAAGCTCCAACCTTTAATTGTTTTTTACAAGCAGGTTTTCTAAAGTTTGCAGTAGGACCACCAACATCATGAATATATCCTTTAAAATCATCAAACTTCGTAATTTCTGTTGCTTCATTTACTATAGCTTCTTCACTTCTACTTTGTACTATCCTACCTTGGTGGAATGTTATAGAACAAAAAGAACAACTTCCAAAACAACCTCTTGAACTTGTTATACTAAATTTTACTTCTTCAATAGCTGGTATTCCACCTAATTTTTCATAAATAGGGTGATAAGTTTTTTGATAAGGTAATGAATAAACCTTATCTAATTCTTCCCTATTTAATGGTATTTCAGGTTTATTTTGTACTAAATACTTATTTGCATGCTTTTGTACTAATGTTTTACCTCTAATAGGGTCTTGCTCATCATATTGAAGTTTAAAAGCTTGTGCATATTTAACTTTATCTTCACATATTTCCTTATACGATGGTATTTCAATATAGTCATATACATTTTCTAAATCATCTGCAATATAACATGTTCCGTTTATATGTCTAATATATTTTATATCTAATCCATTATTTAAATTGTCAGCAACTTCAACAATTTGTTTTTCTGCCATTCCATATATTAATAGATCTGCACCACTATCAATTAACATTGATTTTCTTACTTTATCACTCCAATAATCATAGTGAGCAAATCTTCTTAAACTTGCTTCTACTCCACCAATTACAATAGGAATATTTTTATATGCTTCTCTTATTTTATTACAGTATACAATAGTTGGCCTATCTGGTCTTAAACCCATCTTACCACCAGGAGAATAAGCATCTTTTTCTCTTAACCTTTTACTTACAGAATAGTGATTCACCATTGAATCCATATTCCCTGCAGCTACCAAAAAACCTAATCTGGGTCTACCAAGCTTCATAAAGTCATCTGTATTTTTCCAGTCGGGTTGAGCTATTATACCTACTTTGTATCCAGCATTTTCTAAAACCCTAGACATTATTGCTGTCCCAAAACTATGATGGTCTACATAGGCATCTCCAGAAACTATAATGAAGTCTAATTCATCCCATCCTCTATCTAACATATCTTGTTTGCTAATTGGTAAAAAATCATTTTTTGTCATACTATCACCTACTTATATTGTTATAATTAATCTAAAGTACAATTATATCATACTTAGATATTTCCTTATACCATAAGATTCTACTATAACATAGTTTGTATGTTTTTGCCTCTATATAAACTATATTATTAAAAAATATTACATCAAATTTAATCTAATGGATAAATTATATATACAAAAACTATAAAAACCTATAAAATCTAATTATATAAAAGTTTATTATATTATTAAAATTAAGAGGTGTAGACAATTATGGAAACAGTATCAGTATTACTTATGGAAAAAAATAAAGAAACTGGTTATTTAGAAAGAGAATTAGGAAGTTATACTATTTCAGATAATGGAAATTTAATAGATAGTATTTATATGGTACATGAAAATGAAAAAGATATCGTTCATTTAAAACTTACAACAGAAAGAGATGTTGAAGATTGGGAGTTCTCAGAGATACTAGATTATTATGATGAAGATGTATTAAAAGATGTTGTTTTATCTTTTGAAGAGGTTGATGATACTCATAACCCAACATGGGAAGTTACTTTTGAATTTATTGAATCTCAAAATAAAATGCAAGATAAATTACAGGATATACTAAATAAACATAAAAAAGAATTAGATGAAATATATCATGAAATCCAAAAGGAAGAGTAATTAACTCTTCCTTTTGGTTATTTTAATATTTTTTATTATATATTCTCTTTTAAAAATTTATTATTTAAATATGATTTTTGAAGGTATATCATTTAGTTCTACATTGATGATTTCGTATAAATAGTCTTCTAAATTTAAGTTTGTTGACTCATATATTATATGAATCATTATATATCTTTTATCGATACTTTCATTTATCATCTGTTTTTTTGTTATATTATTAAAAATGCTCTCTTTTATTTTCCATTTTGACTCTTTATTATTTTTAGATTTTGGATTTTCATATTTATGTACTCTAAAATCACCAATATCTTTTATTTCTTTTAATCCTTTATGTTTCCAAAATAGAACTATTCTTGTACCAGTATACTTATTTGTACCATTTTCATATTGGTGAATAAAATGAATATGAGAACGCCTTCTGTTTGAATACATAATTTAGGCTCCTTTTTTATAATTATGTTTTCACTTTGTACTAAACTAATATTTGCTAGACATAAAACATCTCCTAAAAGAGATCTGTGTAGACCTGGGTCTTCAGATAAATCTCTACCTACAATATTACTTGTGACTGCTAAATGTCCTATATGTTCTGCAATTACAACAAATGCAGTTGGTAATATTGTTAATATTACATTAATATTAACTTTTGCAAACTGTATATGAGGTGTTACCAATATACTTGCTTGACTAACTTCACTAAAGTTTACTAATCCTAAAACTAGTGCACATAAATATCCAACAATTACACCTATTAATATCGGAATAATCTTCATGAATCCTCTTCCTAATGCTGAAAATAACACTACTATTAGCATAGTTACCGTTGAAACCATAACCTAAGTTAAGTTTAATTGTGCCGAGTTTGCTCCACCTACTGGAAATCCTGCCATGTCAGCTGCAACTGGTGCAAGTTCTAATCCTATTATTGTAACTATGGCTCCCATTGCTGCTGGTGGAAATAATTTTTTAATCCAAGACGTTCCAGTGTATCCTATTATTATTGCAACTATACTAAAAACAATTCCTGATGCAACAAACCCACCTTGTATATATTCAAATCCGTAACCTGAATCCATCAAGAAAAATGCGGGAGCTAAGAATGCAAAACTCGATCCTAAATATGCTGGTATTTTTCCTTTTGTTAAGAAGAAATATAATAGCGTTCCAATTCCGTTTAAAAATAATACTGTGGCTGGATCAATGTTAAACAATATTGGCACTCAACATATTTTTATTTATTTAAGGATATTATATTTATACCATAAACAATTTTAAAAACTCTTGTGCTGCATCTTTTAATTACATAAAAAATCCCTCCTTATATTATCAAAAAGATTACATACAGAGTTTTCATCTTAGATAATGTTCAGAGGGATTTTTATATTTATTTGTTATTATTATTTACTACTTTCCAGCTTTATACATTTCTTGTAATTGCTTTTGTATATTAGTATCTTCTAAATACTCATCGAAGTCCATCTTTCTATCCATTATACCACCTGGTGTTATCTCAATTATTCTATTTGCAATAGTTCTAATAAACTCGTGGTCATGAGATGCAAATAGTATAACATCTTTAAAGCTTTCTAAACCTTTATTTACAGATGTTATAGATTCAAGGTCTAAGTGGTTAGTTGGGTCATCAAGTACAAGTACGTTAGCATTTGATAACATAAGCTTAGATAACATACATCTAACCTTCTCTCCTCCAGATAATACAGATGCTTCTTTTAATGCTTCTTCTCCAGAGAATAACATTCTTCCTAAGAATCCTCTTATAAATGTTTCAGATTTTTCTTCAGAATATTGTCTTAACCAGTCTATTAATGAATAGTGTACACCTTCAAAATATTGATTGTGATTTTTAGGTAGATATGATTGAGATGTTGTAACGCCCCACTTGTAACTTCCTTCATCAGCATCCATTTCACCCATTATTATATTGAATAGCGTAGTTATAGCTATTTCATCACCCATAAACGCTACTTTATCATCTTTGTCTAATCTAAAGCTTACGTTATCTAAAACTTTAACTCCATCTATAGTTTTACTTAAGTTTTGTACTTCTAAAACTTCATTCCCTATTTCTCTCTCAGGAGTAAATCCGACAAATGGATATCTTCTTCTAGAAGGTTGAATATCTTCTAAAGTAAGTTTCTCTAACTGTTTTTTTCTAGATGTAGCTTGTTTAGCTTTAGATGCGTTAGAACTAAATCTAGCTATGAACTCTTTTAATTGCTTTGCCTTTTCTTCAGTTTTCTTATTTTGATCTTTCATTAATTGCATAGCTAATTGGCTTGATTCATACCAGAAATCGTAGTTACCCACGTATAATTGTATTTTACCAAAATCAACGTCAACCATATTAGTACATACTTTGTTTAAGAAGTGTCTATCATGTGATACAACTATAACTATAGAATTTTCTAAGTTCATTATAAAGTTTTCTAACCAGTTTATTGATTTAAAATCTAAGTGGTTAGTAGGCTCGTCCAGAAGTAATATTTCTGGTTTTCCAAATAAAGCTTGAGCTAGTAAAACCTTAACTTTTTCTCCACCTGTTAATTCTTTCATTTGTTTATAGTGTAAGTCTTTTAATATACCTAATCCCATTAATAATACTTCAGCATTAGTTTCTGCGTCCCAACCATCTAAATCTGCAAACTCACCTTCAAGTTCTGCAGCTTTTATTCCATCTTCTTCATTAAAATCTTCTTTTGCATATAAAGCATCTTTTTCTGCCATTATCTCATAAAGTCTTTTGTGACCCATTATAACAGTATTTAAAACTGTTTCTTCATCATATTTAAAGTGGTTTTGTTCAAGAACCGATAATCTTTCATTTTCTGATATAGATATATTACCTTCATTTGCTTCTATTTCTCCAGATAATATCTTTAGAAAAGTAGATTTTCCTGCACCGTTAGCCCCTATAACTCCATAACAATTTCCTTTTGTAAATTTTATATTAACATCTTTGAATAGTTGTTTATCTCCGAATCTTAGTCCTACTCCATTAACTTGTAACATATATATCTTCCTTTCGTCTTATATTAAGCATCACTTATATATTACATTTTTACACGTTTATTTTCAATACAAATACAAAATTTTTAATATAAATATATATATTAGTTGAATTATTTAGCAATTTTTAGATGATAGCTTTGTTAGAAAAGCACAAGAATAAGAATTTATCTTATGCTAATAATAGTAATAAGAGAAAATAAGGAGTGTGAATTTATGCATTTTTACGATATTATCAGGAAAAGAGATTCTATAAAAAACTTTACTGATAGACCTATCGATAATTCAAAAGTTCAGAGAATAATTAATTCATTTTTAAATTCTCCATCATGGAAAAATAACAAATCTCCTAAAATAATATTGGTTAATAATGCACAACAAAAGCAATATTTATCTAGTTGTGTTATGAATAATGTAAACAGCTCAGCTGATTCGTTAAATCAAGCACCTTTAGTTGCAATTGTTGTTGCTGATCCAGCTGAATCTGGAGTTATTGATGACAAGGAATTATACTTAGTAGATAGTGCTATAGCTATGGAACATTTAGTGTTAGCTGCTACTAATGAAGGTTATGGAACTTGTTGGATAGCTTCTATTGATGAAAATAAAATAAAACAAGGTCTAAATATACCTCAAAATTATAGGGTTGTAGCTATGACTCCTATAGGAGAAGTAGGTTCTTACCCCACTCATGAAAATAATGAACTACAAAGTCAAAATCATGTGTTTTGGAATGGTTGGAATAATGATATTAAATAATTTTATGAGCTCCTTGTTTTTTCAAGGAGTTTTATTTTTTTAAGTATTTTTTTCCTACTAGGTATATATGGATATTATTATATCGTTATTATATTTGTCTTCATTCTCTCAATTCTCTAACAATGTAAAAGCACTTCTTTTGAAGTGCTTTTACATAATATATGATATTTAAAAATGTCTTACCTCTACTTTATCCTTTAATTCCATTTCTCTTTTTCTTTGTATTTTATGAATTTGGTCTTCATTTAAGTTTGTCTTATCCATTATTTCTAACATACCTACTCTTTTATTTAATAAATCTTTTGCATATTCTACTGCGTTTTCATACTCGCCTTTTCTAAATCTGTTGTCTTTCATTATTGTCACTCTCCCTTCTTAATAAATAGGTTTTCCATATAAAAATCTTTTAAACTTATTAAAATATAGCAAAAAATAATTAGTATGAAATCCACTTAAACTAACTTTATAATCTATATAATAATGATTATATGGTAATTATATATACATATATATAATTTATTTTTTGCACATATATCTTTTATATTTACTAGATATATAAAGTTTTCTACAGAGAGGAATTATTATTATGAATAACTCTATTTTTCTTAATATAATAGTAGCTGTTGATAAAAAATGGGGTATTGGAAAAAACAATAGACTTTTAACATATTTAAAAGGAGATATGGAATATTTTAGGTATGTTACACAAAACAGTATTGTTGTTATGGGATATAATACATACTTGTCTTTACCTAAAAAACCTTTATCAAATAGAATTAATATAGTTTTAACAAAAAAAAATATAATCTTACAGAACTGTTTTGTTATTAATAATATAAATGATTTGTTTAAATTACTAGAAACCATAAATAAAAATAATGAAAAAAATGTTTTTGTTATTGGAGGATCTAATGTATATAAACAACTTATTGATTTGTGCAACAAACTATACATTACATATATTGATTATGTTTTTCACGCTGATACTTTTTTTCCCCACATAAATGAAAATGATTGGATAGTTGAGACTATATATCCAAGTGTAGATAATAAAAGTGATAGTTATAAATATGTATTTAAGATATATACAAGAAAATAGGGGCATGTGCCCCTATTTTTATAAATCAGTTTTATCTCTTTTAGCTATTTTTTCATCATAAATATGATAAGCTCCAAGAACTACTATAGATCCTAATAAAGTCCACAATATTCCTGATACTAGCATAAGCTACCTCCTTTATTGTCAACAAAATGTAGCTATTTTATGTCATATAATATTATATTTAATATATTATATTATTGATTGTTCTATAGTGTCCCTTATATTTATCTATTTTTAAAGTCTTAGATATTTTCTTTCTTTTTTATTTTCCAGTGAAATATTATAGTAGCTATACCATTTATTATCAAAACTAAGTAGTAAATTAACCCACTATATAAAAGTATAGAGTATCCTATCATACCCTTAGGAAATACAGAGCCGAATATGGTATAAAATGCTAGTTCATTAGCTCCAATATTTCCAGGTGTTGGAATAGCAGAAATCGCCATATACAAGAATGATTCTAACTTTAATAAGTATATATATGAATGTCCACTGAGTTCAAATGATTTGTATATAAGATAAGGTATGCTAAAATAAACAGTTAGTTGAATTATAGTTAGAGCTATACTATAAAATACAGCCTTTTTATCTTTTAGCATTAATCTCACAGCAAAGTTATAATCATCTATAAATTCATCAAATTTAACTCCTCTATTTTTAAATTTCTTAAATAGTTTTATTTTCATTATAAAGCTTCCTATAATTCTAACAATAACGCTTAACTTTTCAGGGCTAAATAATATAAAGACAGTAGTTAATAATATAAGAATATTCATCAATATACCTACTGCAATAAATGGTAAAACCGTTTTTAAGTCAGAAGTTAATAGATTTATACTCAATAATGCTGCTACTCCGCAGTAAATTGTTACTGCTATTTGAAATAGTATAGTTTTATTTATTATTAAAGCACTAGATTTACTTACAGGGATATTATGTTTTGAAAGTATATAAATTTGTATTGGTTGACCCCCTGTTGCAAAAGGAGTTACTAAGTTATAATAAAGCCCTATCATAGCCACTTTTGTGCTTATTGATTTGTCTTTAGTTTTATGTATTGTGTTTAATATAATATTTAATATATTAGCTTCCAAAACTATATAAAAAACCATAGCTATAATTCCTAAGATTATATATTTTTTATCTGATAGTTTTATTATTTTAGATAAAGTATTTATATCTAAAGTAGTAAAAACTAAATAAAAAGTCAATGCTATTAAAAAAATTAAAAAACCGTATTTAAGCAAATTGTTTTGAGCGTTGCTTAACTTTTTCATATGTACTCTCCTTGATTTGTAAGTAAATAAATCATAAGTAAATAAATCTTTTTTTTATTATACTACAAATTTTTACATTTTTTTCAATACATTGGATAAATATTTTATATTTCTTGTCAAACACTATTACTAAACTACTTTTTATCTATAAAGGAGTTATCATATATGAACTTAAATATTAGATTTAATAAAAGTAGTGTTTTCCTAGCTCAATACTCTCAAAACAAATCTCTGATTTCATCTATATTAAAAATATCTATTCCTGCTATAATCGAAATGAGTTTGAATACATTAGTTGGAATAGTAGATACAATTATGATTTCTAGGCTTTTAGGCACAGAAGGTTTAGTTGCTGCGGGTTTTTCAAATCAACTTATATTTACAATAATTTTTATATTTTCTTCTTTTAATATAGGTGCTACTGCGTTAATTTCAAGAGCTCATGGAGAACACGATAATGATAAGGTAAATTTTGTAGCATCTCATAATTTATCTATAAATATATTTATATCCATTATTATAGGATTAATATCTATAATATTTGCTAAAAATTTGCTAAATATTTATGATATGAATTTAAACACTTTAAATATGAGTATATCCTATTTTAAAATAGTATCTTATAGTACTCTATTTTCATTTATATGTTTTGCTGCATCAGCACAACTTAGAGGTGTTGAGGATACAAAAGTTCCTATGTATATTACGCTATGTGCAAATGTAATAAACATAATTGGAAATTATTTACTAATAACCGGTGTAGGTATTTTCCCTTCTATGGGAATAGATGGGGCTGCTTGGGCTACTTCTATTTCTAAATTTGTAAGTGCCATTTTTTTTATGTATGTATTATTTAGAGGGAAAAATGAACTTAAGTTAAATCCTAAATATTTTAAATTTAAAAAAGATATATTTAAACCACTATGGAAAATAAGCTATCCTGGTGCTATAGAGCAGTTTTTTATAAGAACATCCGTTTTAGTATCTGGAGTTATAGTAAGTAGACTAGATATAGTTCAAGAAGCTGCATTTAGAATAATAATAAGTATAGATTCTATATCTTTTATGCCTGCACTTGGAATATCTATAGCTACGTCTGCTTTAGTAGGAAAAGCACTTGGTGAAAATGATGTTGATAAAAGCTTATTTACAGGATATTTGTCTTTGATTTTAGGAGTTTTATGGGGAGTTTTAACAGGAGTATTATTTGTATTATTTGGTAAATACATGGCATCTGGATTTACAACAGATGTAGATGTAATAAATACAACCTATTCTACTTTATTTGCTGTTGCTATAACCCAGGGTCCATTGAACTTTTTAATTATACTAGCTGCTGCTCTTAGAGGTGCAGGAGATACCAAAACAGTAATGTATTTGTCTATTGCTAGACTATGGTTTATTAAAATCCCCTTATGTTATCTATTTATAATAACTCTTAGTACGGGAGTAATAGGAATTTGGTATTCTGAATTTATTGCATATACATTGTTTGGTATATTATTGTTTATTAGATTTAAAAATAGAAAATGGTCAAATATTAAAGTATAAAAGCCCTTGATAAAATCAAGGGCTTTTAGCTAATAGTTTTACTTATAATGTTATTATTGTATAAATCTTTTTTAGAGTAAATTATATAGCTACTAACAAACCTAAAACATAGGTCTACTCCCATTGCAATCCAAACCCAAGCAATATTTAAATTAGTATAATAAACTATAATTATAGTTAAAGGTATCCTTATTCCCCAGATACCTGCTGCTGACACTCCCATAGGCACCTTTGTATACCCGGCACCTCTTAAAGCTCCGTTAATTACTCCAGATAAATTCCCTGGTAATTGTACAAATCCCATAACTAATAAATAAATAGCAGCTATGTTTATTAACTCTGGATCATTGGTCAAAAGTAACATTAATTGACGTGGAAATAATATAAGAGGTATAGATGTTATAATAGTTATAAGTATTGTGCCTCTTAAAAGTTCTTTTATATAAATTTTACCTAACTTTTCATTTCTAGCTCCAACAGTTTGACCTATAAATGCAGTTGAAGCTATGGCAAATCCCATAGATGGCATATATGAAATAGATTCAGCTTGTAAGCCAAGTTGATACGCAGCAAGTGATGTCTCTCCATAAGTAAGCACAGCTCTTGTTAGTATTATTGTTGCTATTTGCCAAAATGAATTTTCAAAAGAGCTAGGAAGTCCTACCTTAAATATGTTTACTATTTGTTTCATATCCGGTGTTATATTTTTAAGAACAGATATTTTCTCTTTATTCTCTTCTTCAAAATATACTACACCTTTTTTCTTATTAAATAATATATAAACTCCTATAGATGCTGATACTAAATATCCACATATCATACCTAAAGGTGCTCCTTGAACTCCTAAGTTTGGAAATCCAAAATTTCCAAATATAAATAAATATCCAACAAATATACTTACACAGTTCATAATCATCGTTATTTTCATAGGAGTTTTAGAATTACTCATAGCTTGTAGTGTGGATGTAACTGTAATCATTATTCCTAAAAAATACAAAGACCATGAGGCTGTTTTTAGACATCTAGTTCCTATTTCCATAAGTTGTGGTTCTGGATTAAATATTTTTAAAATTGAACCAGCATTCCAAAATATTAGTTGCTGTACTATAAATATAACTACTAATAATGATATTATAGTTTGTGTTACTACATGTTGAATGTTTTTAGTATTTTTTGATCCATATGCTTGAGCTACATGAACAGACGTTCCAACTGTTATCCCTTTTAACATAGCCCATACTATATTTATAATTCTATTACTTATACCAAATGAACTTATAGAAACAGGATCTAATCTCCCTATCATTCCCATTAGAAAAAATCCTGCTGTCATTTGAAGAATGCTCTCTATAACTATAGGTATGACCATAGAATTTATATTTTTTTTCACTTCTTTTTTGTCTATAGCTTCATGTTGTAATATATTTTCCATCGCTTTTCCCTGCCTTCAGTTAACAAATAATTTTAACATCACTATAATATCATATTTTTATTATCATACAATATTACAAAAATGTATTGTTTTACTAAATTTTTTTGATAATTAGGTTGAATTTAACATTGTACATTCAGTATATACTGTGGTATACTTAATCAGTTATTTACAAACGAGAGGAGCAATAAAATGACAACAATAGATAAAAAAATTATAAATATAGCGGTAATAGCCCACGTAGATGCAGGAAAATCGACATTAGTTGATGCTTTTTTAAATCAATCTAATGTTTTTAGAGAAAATGAATTAGTTCAAGATTGTGTTATGGATAGTAATGACCTTGAAAGAGAAAGAGGTATAACTATATATTCTAAAAACTGTTCAATAAACCACAACGGTTATAAAATAAACATAGTAGATACTCCAGGTCACTCTGATTTCTCATCAGAAGTTGAACGTGTTATAAAAACAGTTGACACAGTTGTATTATTAGTAGATGCATCTGAAGGCCCTATGCCTCAAACTAGATTCGTATTACAAAAATCATTAGAATTAGGTTTAAGACCTATACTATTTATAAATAAAATAGATAAAAAAGACCAAAGAGCTGAAGATGTAGTAGATATGGTATTTGATTTATTTGTAGACTTAAATGCTAATGATGAACAATTAGACTTCCCAATAATATACGGTATAGCTAAACAAGGTATAGCTAAACGTGAATTAGAAGATGAAAGCTCTGATCTTTCTCCATTATTTGATACTATAATAGAACATGCAAATGCTTATCCTGATTATGATAATGAACCTCTTCAAATGCAAGTATCTGCACTTGCTTATGATGATTATATAGGGAGATTAGGTTTAGGTAGAGTTTACAAAGGTACTATTAAAGAAGGTGATACAGTTTCTATATGTACAGTTGAAGGTACAGTAGAAAGAGGTAAAGTATCTAAATTATTTATATACGAAGGATTAAAGCAAGTTAATGTAAAAGAAGCAGGTAGTGGTGAAATAGTTGTTATATCTGGTATACCAAATATATCAATAGGTGAAACTTTATGTAATGTTGATAACCCAATCCCTATGGAACTTATAAAAATAGAAGAACCTACACTGTCTATGAACTTCCTTGTTAACGACTCGCCTTTTGTTGGTAGAAGCGGTAAGTTTGTAACAACTAGACATTTAAAGGATAGATTAGAAAAGGAACTTGAAGTTAACGTAGGACTTAAAGTTGAACCCTTAGATACTACTGACGGATACAAAGTTTCTGGTCGTGGAGAACTTCACTTATCTATATTATTAGAAAATATGAGACGTGAAGGATATGAAATAGGAGTATCTAAGCCAGAAGTTTTAATGCATAGAGAAAATGGAAAATTAATGGAGCCAGTTGAAAGAGTTATAGCAAATGTTCCAGAAACTTACTCAGGAACTGTTATATCTAAGCTTAACATGAGAAAAGGTCTTATGGAAGCTATGGAAATTGAAGGCGATTATGTTAAGATGGAATTCATAGTGCCTACTAGAGGTTTACTTGGATTTAGAAGTGAATTTATAAATGATACTAGAGGAGAAGGTACTCTTGTTCGTTCATTTGAAAGATTTGAAGAACATAAAGGTGAAATACCTCAAAGAACAAACGGTGTTTTAATATCTCAAGAAAATGGTGTAGCTATGGCTTATGCTCTTGATAACCTAAGCGACAGAGCTACTATGTTTATAGAGCCTACTACTGAAGTTTATGCAGGTATGGTAATAGGTATGAACTCAAGAAAAGATGATATGACTGTTAACCCATGTAAAAACAAGAAGTTAACAAACGTTCGTGCATCTGGTTCTGATGATGCAGTAAAATTAGCTCCACCAAGAGTATTTACTTTAGAGGAAGCTCTTGAATTTATAAATGATGATGAGCTAGTTGAAATAACGCCAGATTCTATAAGACTTAGAAAGAAAATGTTAAATGAACACGATAGATTAAGATACAATAAATCAAGACAACAATAAGATTTTATATATTAAAGGCGAGCTATATGCTCGCTTTTAATATATACTTTTATTACAGCCATTTTTTCTTTTTAAATAAAATAAATGCTCCTATAGATATAAATGTCATAATTAACAGTATCAAAGGATATCCATATGACCAATTTAATTCTGGCATATATTTAAAATTCATTCCATATATACCTGTTATAACTGTCATAGACCCTAGTATACCTGTAAATAATGCAATCTTAGTCGCAATATCATTAGTTTTTGATGTTATACCAGAATCATATATGGATAAAAGTTTATCTGAATATTCTTTTAAGGATACTGAAAAATCATAAAGCTTGTTTATTCTAATATCTATGCTTTGTAGCCTATTTAAGTTAGATCTATTCAAATTACTTTCATTTAGATATCTCAAGTTCTCTTCAGAAAACTGATCTCCTATATATAAAAGCGGTCTTATATATTTTACTATTTTTCTAGTTTTGTGTCTCATATCGTTTATTATAGAAAACTGCTCTTTTTTAGTGTGCTTTATTATTTCATCTTCTAAAATTTGTATGTCATCTTCTATTTTATCTAATATATCAAAAGTATTTATTATTATTGAATTAAATAATAAATAATATAATCTACTTAATGTCTTTTTTGGTGTTGATTGTATATGTAACTTGTTTTCCAATATATTTTTCATATTTTGACTTAATGAGTTATTTTCATCTAATACTAATATTATAAAATTATATCCGACATAGAAATTTATTTCTTCTACTTCTACGAAATTTCCTTCGATCTTAAAACTATTTAAACTTATGAAGTCATATTCATCAAAACTTTCAAACCTAACTATATCGTCGAAGTTTAAACAGTCATCTATTGTAGAATCATCTAATTGTAAATCTTTTTGAAAACATTGTATCTCACTAGGATTACATAATATGAAATAATGTAAACTTTCCTCGTACCAACTTCCTACGTTTGACTCTATAACTTCTTTTCTGTCTATATTATATATATACATTTTGTATCACCTTTTATAATTCAAATATGCTTACTGTTTCTTTTAGTTTTTCTCTTATTTTTATTTGTTGCGGACAATTTTTTTCACATTTACCACACTCTACACATTTTGAAGCCCTGTTATTTTCCTTTATGAACATATTGTATTGTTCTTTTGTTTTTTCTCTATCATCAAACATAGAGTAATTATTTAGGTAAGCAAAACAATTTGGTATATTTACCCCTACTGGACATGGAACACAGTATTTACATTCTGTACAATTGACATTTATTTTTTGCTTAAACTTATTTTTAAGTTCATTTATAAATTGTATTTCTTTAGAATTTAAGGTATTTGGTTTAGCCTCCTTTGCTATTTTTATATTTTCTTTTACTTGATCTATATTTCCCATACCGCTAAGTACTACACTTACTTCAGGTTTATCTAATACAAACCTTAAAGCCCATTCTGCAGCAGTTCTATTTGATGGGGCATTACCCAACATATCTTTTATATCCTTTGGTAAGTTGTGTACTAATTTTCCACCTCTTAATGGCTCCATAATAACTACGCCTAAGTTTTTGTTTGAGGCATATTTAAGACCTTCTATTCCTGCTTGATAATACTCATCTAAATAGTTCAATTGTATTTGTGCAAAAGACCAATCATATGAATCTACTATTTTTTTAAATAAATCTAAGTTATCATGAAATGAGAATCCTACGTGTTTTACTCTTTTATCCTTTTTTATAGAATCTATGAATTCTAATACCCCTAAGCTAGTTAAGTTTTCCCAATACTTTTCATTTAAAGTATGTAATAAATAAAAATCTATATAATCTGTTTGAAGTTTTTCCAATTGTTCATTTAAGTATTTATCCATATCTACTCTAGAATTTATTAGCCATGATGGAAGTTTTGTTGCTATATGTACTTTGTCTCTGTAACCACCTTTTAATGCTTTGCCTACAAGATTTTCACTTTCCCCATCGTGATACATATAAGCTGTATCTATGTAATTTATCCCATTATCTATTGCAAATCTTATCATTTCTATAGACTTTTTCTCGTCTATTTTCCCATCTAATTGAGGAAACCTCATACATCCAAACCCTAGTTCAGAAACTTGCTCCCCTGTATTTCCAAATTCTCTATATAACATATTTTCCCTCCCCTATTGAATTTTATTTATATTATATCATAAAAAACTTAGTTGCAAATTTGAGTTATATTATATATATTTATTATTTTATATATCAATCATATTTACGATAACATTTGCATATCCTACATATAGAAAACGTAGATAAGGTTATTTAGGAGGTATTATAATGGCTTATAATCAGAGTATTGAAGAATTAGCTAAAGATTTGTCTATTATGTTTCATGAACATAATTTTAATTTGGCATGTACCTATATGGATTATGGAATGAGAGGAAATATAAATATAGAAGATACTTTAAACTTAGTTTTTGATATATGCTACAAACATAATACTGAAAATAACAAATGTATACACATTGAAAAAATGGATGGTTGTACTAAAGCAAAGTGTTTAGAAAAGGCTATATTAGAAAAATTCGCTAATAGGTTTAACACTACGGACATAAAAGAAATAACGTATAATAATAGTAATATATCTAGCTTATTGTAATGCCTTCTTTTATGAAGGCCTTTCATTTTTTTAATACATATGTTATTATTAATACGATAGTTTAATATATTCTCGTTAGGCGAGGCTCCTATATAGATATACGCTGCTACCCTGAAACATCGAGAGATGCCAAAGGGTTAACAGGCACTGCCGAATCCAAGGCTTTATCTAACGTAGCTGGTTAATCCAAAGCTATATAGTGCTAAAACTCAACGAGTGAAGAATTTTAGTATTTAACTTTGTCCTAAAACTCTCACTTGTTGTGGGAGTTTTTATTTATTTAAAATAAATTTATCTTATTATGAGGTGATTTACGTGGATCATGGCCCTAGGTGGACCGCTTAATTGCTAAGTTATTCTTTTGATTAAACATTTTAAAACATAATAACTTAGTATATTAAAAATAATATAAGTATGAAGTTTTTAGTTATTGTGTTTTAAAACTGAATAAAGGATGTGATAGCGATGATAAGATATTATAAAACTATAGACAATAAACTTGAAAAGCTAGCTGACTTCGAATCAGGGTGCTGGATAAATTTAGTTGAACCATCACAAAATGAAATAAGAGAAATATCTAGTAAATTTTCTATAGATGTAGAAACTATAAAATCAGCTCTTGATGAAGAAGAACGTTCAAGAATAGATGTTGAGGAAGATCATACTCTTATATTAATAGATATTCCTATAGATGAAAGTGACATAAAGTCTACTCACTACTCTACTATTCCTCTAGGTATAATACTTGCTAAAGAATGTATTATAACAGTATGTACTACTCAAACAAAAGTACTAAATGACTTTATTGCAGGACACGTTAAAGGTTTTTATACTTCTAAAAGAACTAGATTTATATTACAAATTTTATTTAAAAATGCTAGTTATTATTTACAGTACTTAAGAAGAATAAGCAAAATGACAAATGCTATTGAAACTCAAATTTATAAATCTATGAGAAACAAAGAACTTATACAACTTCTTGAACTTGAAAAATCTTTAGTTTACTTTTCAACTTCATTGAAATCAAATGAAGTTGTACTTAAAAAAATGCTTAGAACTGAATCAATACGTAAATATGCAGATGATGAAGATTTACTAGAAGATGTTATTATAGAAAATAGACAGGCTATTGAAATGGCTCAAATATATGGAGATATATTAAGTAGAATTATGGATGCTTTTAGCGCGATAGTTTCAAACAATCAAAATAACGTTATGAAATTATTAACTTCAATTACTATAATATTATCCGTACCTACTATGATATCTGGTTTGTTTGGAATGAACGTTTTGGTTCCACTATCAAATCATCCTAATGGATTTTGGATAGTAGTTGCCCTAACATGTGGAATTTCAGTATTAATTACATTATTTATGTCTAGAAAGAAATTACTATAAAAGCCTTCTTCCAATACTAGAAGAAGGCTTTTTTCTATTCATAAGATAATTCATATTTCTTTAATTTAAAATTAGGTACTACCTCTCCTACTTCTTCATTTCTTGCATTTAATATCTTTGGATTATAATATTTTATAAGTTGTTGTAATTCTTCATTTGTTATTAATTCCAATTGTTTTAAAACTTCAAGAACAACAGTATACACTGCAGAAACATCTCCGTCTTCAATTTTGACAGCCACCCCAATTCCTTTTTCTTTTATTCCTACTAGGTATACTCCTTCTGCTCCTAACTTGCCAAACATTTTATTTCCGCATACTTTCATAAAATCTGTGCAAAATCTATTTGTTCCTGCAACCATTTCTGGATATGTCGTCATTGAACTAGTTATTCTTTCAACAGCAACTTTTCTCTCTTCTCCTAAAAGCTCTGGTTTTGATAATCTGGCAAATCCATGTGCCAATTTTTCAAGAGGTAATGCATGAACAGGTGCTCCACATCCATCTACTCCAATTATTACTTCATCTTTGTTATAGTCACAAATTTTTGATAAGGTTTCTAGTATTCTTCGTTGTACAGGGTGATTAATATCTAAGTAAGTCTCTATATCTTCATTCATGTGTTTTGCAGTTATTAACATTCCACAATGTTTCCCTGAGCAATTACTATACTCAGATGTTAGTTCTTTTCCCTTTAATATTAAGTCTTTATACGCATTAATTGAAAGTGGTATATGAGTTCCACATTGTAGTTTGTCTAAATTAATATTAGCTTTATTGAGTATTTCTCTAACGCACTCTGCATGGAATTCTTCACTATTATGTGATGAGCACATAAGAGATATTTCTCTATCTTCAATATTAAATTTATCTACTGCATTGCTTTCAACTACAGGTATAGCTTGAATTGGTTTAATAGCTGATCTTGCATATGTAATTCTATATGGATCACCATAAGAGTATAATAAGTTTCCATCACTATCTACTACTGCAATATGGCCGTTGTGAGAACTTTCTACTAATGTCCCTCTGTAAATATCAATTAATTTATTCATCTAATCTCCCAACCTTTCTTTTATTTTTGTTAACCTATAAAACTAGTTAATTATATTTAGTAAATTATTTATTAATTATTAATAATATAATATATAATATATTTTAAGAGGTGTATATTATGAATATTATTGGTTTTTTAGTATTTATATTTGTACTAGGTTTAGCTTGGAATATCTTCAAGTTTTTAACTAGTGTTGCTCTTAGAATAGGTTTGATAATTGTAGTTATTTTATTGATAATGAACTTTCTAAATGGAGATATTTTATCTTTAAGTAATCTATTGAACCTAATCTAAATAAGAGGTATGAAATTCATACCTCTTATTGTTATTCTTGGCAATACTTAACTACCAAATCAATTGTAGCTATTATAGAATCCATATGAGTTCTCTCGTATCCATGAGATGCAAATATACCTGGGCCTATTAATGCTGTTTTTATATCCCAACCAGCTCTTAATGCAGCTGAAGCATCAGAACCATAAAACGGATATATGTCTAATCTGTATTCTATATTATTATTTTTACATATGTTTAATAGTTTGTTAGTTAAGTCATAGTCATAAGGTCCTGAAGAGTCTTTTGTACATATACAGCATGCATATTCAGTTGAATTTTGACCTTCTCCTGGGCACCCCATATCTACAGCTATAAACTCTTTTGTATTTTCTGGTATACATGCGGATGACCCATGACCTACTTCTTCATAATTACTTATAAAAAAGTTTATATTATGATTTAGTTTAACTTTATTTTCAACTAAATATCTCATAACATATAATAAAATCCCAACAGAAGACTTATCATCTAAGTATCTTGATTTAATAAATCCGCTTTCTGTTATTTTAGTTCTAGTATCAAATGATATAAAATCTCCTATATTAATCCCTAAATTTAGTACATCATCTTTGGAATTTATCTTTTCATCTAAAATTACTTCGTAATTTTGTGTAAGTCTTTGTAAGTTTCTAGCTTCGTCTCCATGTATATGAACAGATGGCTTTATAGTTTGTACAGTTCCTTCTATTCTTTTGTTGTCTCTTGTATGAATGTTACAATTTTCTCCTTCAATGGAATTCATCATAAATCCACCTATTTGAGTTAACTCTATTTTGCCACTTGCCTTAATATTCTTAACCATAGCCCCTAAGGTATCTACATGGGCTGATAGTGTTTTTTGATACTCCTTATTATCACCTTCTAAAGTAGCTATAACAGCACCTTTGTTAGTTTCTCTATATCTTATATTTAAAACTTCTAACTCTCTTTTTATATAGTTCATTATTTCTTTGGTATATCCAGTTGGACTTGGTATATTAAGTATGTCGTAAATATATTTTTTAGCCAAATCTTTGTTATACATATTAATCAACTCCTTAAGTATAGTAAATTTTGTTATATTAATATAAATTATATATTATTATTTGTTATTTTACAATTTATACCATTTTGTATCCTATTGATATATAAAATATTAATGAAGATATTGTTAAACTAATTAAAACCCTTTGTATCCATATAATTATTAGTTCTTTTAGATTAATAGATATATCTGAGCAAAATATCAATGGAATAATATTAGAAAATGAAATGACAGAAGATATAGATACAACCCCTATTATAGATCTTGTAAATATACTTGTAGACGCTGAAACTTCACTAGGAATTAAAAATACATCTATTATACTAAGCAAACTCCCCTTTGACACTAAAATATAATCAGGAATTTTTAATATAAGATTAATAGGATAAAAAATAAGAGCAATTATATCTAATAAAAATGTATATTTAAAGATCAAATATCCTATAAAAATAAACATAATTACATTAGGTATAAAATTCATACTAATAACTAATGAATCTTCTAGGCTACTTGCAATATTTTTTATTAAAGATTGAGATTTAGAAGATGTTTTTACAGCTTCTTTTACTGCATATTTTAACTTCTTTTTTCTAGCTCCTTTTTCTTTTATTTTTTTGTCTTTTGTATAAACTGATTTTTTTGTATTTAATGGCCAGATTCGAGATGTTATAAGAGTTACACCTAATGTTATAAGTATAGATGCTATTATATATGTATTTAAATAATCGTTTAATTTTAGCTCGTCCGATAATGTAATTATATAGCTTATAGGCATTAAGCAAAAACCTGTAGCCACTATACAAGCTTCTTTTTGTGTATATTTTCCTTGTTTATAAAGCTTATTTGTCATTAAAAAACCACTATAATAGCCACTAAACATGAATAACACCATATTGACAATTGATTTCCCATTTGTATTAAATAATAATTTCATTATATTCTTTGTATAAACAGCTATAAATTCTAATAATCCATAGTCAGTTAAGAAAACTAAGAATATAGATGTTATGGGAATTAAAATACTAGCTTTAATAATTATCTCATAAATATACGGTATAATATCTTCTTTGTATAAAAAATCTGGACCTAAGTTATACACAGCCATGACAGCTATACAAATACTAAAAGTCCTTAGTATATAATAAAACTTTTTTATTTTATTCTCTTTATATTCTTTATTTATAAAAGGGACAATACTACCAGCTATTGTTATAACTATAAGATATATATTTGTAAAACTACTCAAATTATCTTTAATAAATTTGTATAAATGATTGATAAGTACATGTTTTTCGTTATTTATAGAAAATGGTACAAAAAATATCAATATACCTATTGTTGAGTAAAGTAATGTCTTAAGAATATATACGTTATTATTTAAATTGTTTTCTTTATTTATCTCTTTATTTAGTTTTTTTTGTTTTTTAGTAGTTGTTCTATCTAATTCTTTAGCTAGTTCCAAATAATTCACCCCCTTTTATAACTATATATATTAATTTACTGTAAATTCACCTTATATCCTCTATTATTCGTTTTGCTAATAATTACAAATACTTCTATATACTACAAAAGTTCGCTACAATTATGTCGTCAACGACCTTGAAAAGATGATCTGTTGCTCAAGTTTATCGGATAAATTGTTATTTTTTAATAATCAAAAAAAGAGCACATATCATATATGTACTCTCTTGTAAGTTAATGAGGTATAAAACTTAATACTATTTCAAAAATAAATAATGCTATAATCCACCACTCTAACATGGTAGATCTGTGTGCGTGGACTAAATTTGTAAAGTTATCTAGTATTGTCATTAGTATATCTATTTTATGTATTACACTTTCATATCTATCTTCTAAATCAAAAAACTTCGATAATTTTTCATATAAAACAGCTAGTTCACTATTTTGCCATGCTAAATCAGGAGTCTCATCTATCATTATATAAGATACAGTTGCATACTTAAAGTTCAGTATACTAGCTGCTTGTTTTGCTAGATATTTATCTCTTATATTAAGTTTTCCGCTTTCTAATATATCTAACGTAGGTTCAAATTTATCAAATATTTTAAATATCTCATGTTCTACTCTTTCAAGTGCAACAGATTTTGCTAGTACGATGGATATTATATCTAAATAGTTATCGTGTATTTCTGATATGACCATCTTATCATCTAATATAACATTTTTTTCTTTTTCATTTATTTCTAAGCTAAAATCATCATAAAATTTATCTATATAAGACCTATTAACTCTTATATATTCTCCATTTTTATTTTCTGATTCTATATATTCTATAAACCTTTTAATTTCATCATCATTCATATTAATAAAAACACAACTTCCAAAAGAAAACATATAAATATATTTTTCATTATTTGTATCTTCTATTATTCCTTTTAAATCACTACTTTTTAATATAAAAGGATCTTCCCATTTATATTTTTTGAATATATTAAATTGATTAGCTATTTTATTTATATTAATTTCTTTTGAAAAAACTACAGTTCTAAAATCATAAACTTTCAACTTCATCTCTCCTTATTTAATTTTTCATTTATTAGTATAACCAATTTTTAACTCTAAAATCATAATTCTGTATATAATAGTATATAATTGATAAAGATAGGCATTAGGTGTATAATACATCTATGTAACTAGTAATATTTTAATCACAAAGAGGTGAAATAATGTTTGATAATACTTCTAACAAAACTATTTTAGTGCTTACTGCAAACTTTGGAGCTGGCCATATAAGTGTCGCAACTGCTGTGAAAGAACATATTTTATCTATAGATAGTTCATATAATATTGTTATAGAAAATTTCCTCCAAGCTAGTATTCCTAAAATAGATAAACCTTTAATAAAGTTGTATGAAACTCAGACAAAATACACCCCTGCTTTATACAACTATTATTACTACATAAAGAAATCACATAACCCAAGATATGATATAACTTATAAAGTATATATTAATAAGCTTGTTGATTATATAAAGCAATTAGATCCAATACTTATAGTTTCTACATTTCCTGTTGCCTCTGAGTGTGTTTTTAGGTTCAAAAATAAACAAAATAATGATATTCCCTTAGTAACTGTAATAACAGATGTTGTTGATAGTATGGAGTGGTTATTTCCTCGCACAGATATGTATTTAGTTCCATCAAAGGAAATAAAGAATAGACTTATACATAAGGGTATAGATCATAATACACTTAAAGTTACTGGAATTCCCGTTAGAAAAAGCTTCTTGTTTACAGAATCTTTAGAAGAAGATTCAAATAAAAATGGAATATTGATAATGGGTGGAGGAAGAGGCGCTTTTGATGTGGATAAAGATTTTGTATATTGGCTAGATGAGTTTATAGAAGATAATAATTATAAATCTAAAGTTACCATAGTAACTGGTAGAAATGAAAAAACTTATAAATCACTTACAAATAAAAAGCCTCTTAAAAACATTACTGTTAAGGGTTTTGTAGATGATATGGCATCTTTAATGCGTTCTCACAACATAATAATAACCAAACCAGGTGGGGCAACTTTATTTGAAGCAATAAATTGTGAAATACCTGTTATAGCAAGACTTCCAAAAGTTGGACAAGAAATAGAAAATGCTAAATTTATAATAGATAAAGGTATAGGCATCGTATATCAAGATGAGTTTGAATTGCAACAACATCTTATAAATCTTATACAAGGAAAACTAGATAATAGAATTGAATTTTTAAAAAATAATATAGTTGATTTTAAAAATAATATAACTCCTTATAGTGTAGGTGAATATATTTTAGAATTAATCGAAAAATAAAGTCTTCGCAATTACGAAGACTTTTAATTTGCCTTTTTTGTATTTTTATATTTATTAAAATATACTACTCTTGAATTTTTATAGTTTATTACACTGCTAAATCTTAATGCCAGTCTTACTTTATTTATAATTAATGTAGATAATATAATTTCCGTGGAAATAAATATAAATCCTATAAAACTAGATAAAGATTGTGCCTTAATAATTCCATTAGAACCATATATTAATATAAAATGCATTTTTATAAAAGACAAAATAAGTAAATGCACGATAAATAAAGAAGTAAATGAAGTAAAATATGAATCTAACTGATTCTTTCCAAATATATTGTCAATATTAGTTTTTTTATATCCTAATATTTCTAATGTATCTTTTAATATTTGCATAATAAAACTTTTCTTAAATACTATAAAAACTGAAAGTAAGATAGATACTGTTATTAAAAAATATATTTCTTTGATAATTAAATCATATTGTGTTTTTGAGATTACATTTAAAGCCATATTTATTACTAAAAATGATAATATAGTTATACCTGATAAATTATAAACTTTATTTTTTATTTTGTTTATAATGGTATATACTATTCCTCCTAATAACGATACTCCCATAGCATAGTACATAAGTGATTTACCTAGCACAATTCCTAAAACAATAGGTAATATTATGTATATACCTAATTCCAATGCTAGCCTTTTTTTCATATTTATCTCCCCCTACATTAAATAAAAACAAATATAATCATAATTTTCTGCATTTTTTATTTTTCTATATTTATAACTTACTTTCCTTTATATTTATACTGTTTTCGTATATTAAAATCTGACAAAAAAATTAAAAACTATCCAAAATAGATAGTTTTTTTAGCAATACCTTCTTATTATTTGAGTTAATTCGTTGCATATATACTTTTCGTGTAATAATTCCTCATAAGTAAATTTAACTCTTAGATCAGTTTCATCTAATTCTAATGTTTCAGATAACCAACCTGCAATTCCTTTTGCCTTTTTATCTATTTGGAATACAATATCTATTCCCTCTGTTTTAGGGATAAATATAACTTCTAATTCATCAAGTTTTCCTCTAAACTCTCCACTACTTGGAACAAATTCAAATTCTTGAACAAATGGAAATTTATTATATGAGTATTTAGTATAAATATTTTCAACTTCTCTAAGTCTAAATCCCATGCTATTTATAACTTGTAAAACATTATTCATGTATTTACTGCATTTTACTGTTATTGCATCTCCATCAATACTATCTACTCCCCCTATTATGTCAAGTCTTGTAGCTATCCATACTCTGCATTTCCCAACTGAAATTGGCGTTCTAGGATCTAATACAAAGGAGAACGGTATTTTTATATCTTCACCTGGAGATATAACTCTATTTATAGATATTGGAATAGTTTGAACGTTTGCTATCATTTTTATTGTTTTATCGTTATGTTCTTTTTCGTACTGAGTTTTTACTTCTAACTGAAGTTCTTCTAATTGTTGAGGCACACTTCCTCCATATACATACACAATCCCTTCTATTTTTTCGCCAGCAACTATATGATCAGATATTATTTGTGTATCTATTTTTGTTCCTCCTATACCCAACATACTCGCCATAGCTTTTTTTATAAAACTCATATAAATTCCTCCTAGTTTTTAAATTTTTCGTATTTAAATACTCACAAAATATCCTGAATTTTAATATCATATTATTATCTATATAAGGGGGGATCTTATGATAATTTCTCATTTGATGATAAATATTTTTGGCATTATAAGTATTATCTCTTTGACTTTATCACTTTCATTATACCTGTTTAGAAGTATCTATATGTATATCTTAAAAAAGAAATATAAAAGTAATTTTTATATTTCAATTCAAAAGAACATAAATAGTATTCTTCCTTTTTTAACTAAATATCACAACTTATTTTGGTTTTTATGCACATTATCATCTTGTATATGGATATTATATATTTAAATTAAGTCCCACTTTGTAATATTTGACATATATTATAGTAAGAAGTTTACAGAGGAGGGATTTTATGAATTTTACTTTAAGATGGTTTGAATTAGTATATTTAATAACTTTAATACCTTTTATAGTAAACACACTAAAGGACTTAACTATTTCTAGAAAGTGTTATGAAAATAATATGTATTGTACTTTAGGAGAAATTGAGCATATGGATAAACATACTTTTTCTTTAACTTATAAAGGTTTCCTATATAATACATTATATTTATTACCATTCTTTGTAATAAGTGCAATAATAGTAAATACTCCACTTTCAATGGTTCTAAGTTTTATACTAGTAATAGACAAAATAAACGCAATATATTTATACATTAAGAAAACATTTTACTCAAAGAAAACTCTTTATTATAATAACAAAATAATAGGCTTATTATCTTTATTTTTTATAGGTTATATAATATTTAATATTTTTCTTTAAAATTAGAAACAAGAGGTATCGTAGTTCGATACCTCTTTATTATTTAGTATAAGTTTTTCTTATATTGAATATATAGTCTTTGTATTTCTTTCATTTTAGACTTCATTTCTAATTGTAAGCTAGATGCTAATTCGTAATTTCTAATTTCTAAAGCATCTTTAATTTGAGTAAATAATGATTTTTTTGTTAAAGTATCTTTCATAAGGTAATGTCTAAGTTCCTCTACTTTAGTCCATAGTACTTCATCGATAACATCCATAGAATCATTTACATGTAGTTTTCTACATTCTCTTATTATTCCTCTGTTATCTTCTATTATTCTATCTCTAAGTTCTTTACTCCATTTATCTAATGAACCTATTTTGAAAGAATTAATTATCTTATCAGTAAACACATCTCCAGCTTTTAGAGAGTCTAGTTTATAACTATATTTCTCTAAATTATTCATATTTTCGTAAACTGTTGCTGGTGGTGTACCATATCTTAAGTTTCTTTCTTCTATATTGTAATGTTCAAATACATCATTTTCATCTCTATAAGCTCTATTAGTTTCTAAATAAAAACTTTCGTCACCTATCTCTTTTGAAATTTCTTTTTCTAATTCTTTTGTGTTTAATCCACTCTTTGCTGCAGCTTCTATACCGTGTAGCATAACTTGATACATACCTGCTATTACTAGATAAGTGTTAGATAAAGGATTTGGAGCTCTTAACTCAAATCTTGTAGCAAGTGGGTTTTCAGTATCTCTTATTAGTCCTACTAATATAGATCTATTTCTTGATGGAACTTCGTAAGTGTGACCTAAACAAGTTACTATACAAACAGGCGCTTCAAAACCAGGAACTAATCTATTAAATGCATCATTTGAAGAAGTTACAAATGGATTTAATACTTCATAATTATATAACATTCCCATTAAAGCCCCGTATCCTATTTCACTTGTATAATCTTTAGTCATTTCTATAGGTGAAAATATATTTTTAATTTTTCCATCTTTAAGTTTAACACTTACACCTACATGTGTATGCTCTCCACTTCCTGCAACGCCGTCTAGTGGTTTAGCTTTGAATATCACCTCAAGACCGTGTCTTGTGAATACATCTTCTACTAATTCCCTTATTACTATTTCATTATCAGCGCATTGCATTGGGTTAGAATATTTCCAATCTATTTCTAATTGTTCCATAGCATGATTAGTACTACCATCAATACTAATAGAACTTGTTATTCCTCCAACCTCTTTATGGCCCATTTCTGGTTCTACGCCAATTTCTTGAAGCATTCTTAAACTTCTTTCCATTGCTGTTCTTATTGTTCCATGAGTTCTTTTCCAGTATTGTTCTTTTAAGCTTTGAGAAACATATAATCTTTCTAGGTCAGCTTTATCTTCTGGAGTTTTTACCCAAAATTCAAGCTCTGTAGCAGATGTTAACATTATTTTTTCTATATCATCTACACTATTTATTCCTATGCTGTTAATCATATGAGGATATTCTTTAAATATTTTCATTAAACTACTTCTAAAATTTAATTCAGCTTTTTCTAAAATACCCCTTGAGCAAACTTTTTTACCCTCATGAACTAAAAATGCAGGTATTTTAAGAGTTCCTACTGGGAGACTAGTTTCTTCATCTATATAATCGAAATTATAGTCTACAAACCAGTTAGCATTAGTATCTGGAACTAAATCAACTCTTGCGTTATTTAATGTAGCTATTTCATGAAGTTCAACACTTGACCCGTCAGTTTGTATTCCAGATTTTAGAAATTTGTCTGAGTCTTCTAAGAATAACTCCATTGGTATTTTTTCGTCTGTTGCATTTCCTCCTAAATCTATTCCCATAAGAG
Source organism: Sporacetigenium mesophilum DSM 16796 (assembly GCF_059569055.1). NCBI lineage: Bacteria > Bacillati > Bacillota > Clostridia > Peptostreptococcales > Tepidibacteraceae > Sporacetigenium > Sporacetigenium mesophilum. Next base: position 39,208 of record NZ_JCANUR010000019.1, read on the forward strand.
ATACAAATCTTATTTGTGGATTTTCACCTAATATTTTCTTCAAACTTACACTATCATGGTTATTAGATTCAATTACATATAATAAGCCTTTCATTATGTCTTCCCCCTCATTTTGATATTTTATAATTTTCCTCTCGCTATATTTTTATAAACTAGTATAAATATATTCATAGAGAAAAATATGGTGATTTGATCTAAGTAATTTTTTGAAAATTCTTTCATTTTTCTTTTATTCGTATTAATACGTATATTAATATTTTATTTTTAATAAACATGCGTACTTATTGTGAATATTATCGTATGATTTATTTAATTATGAATATTATTATATATTTTATTTTGCATATCTACAATAGATTTTGTATAAAAAAGTACATAATAATATTTAATATGTTAGATAATATGTACAAAAAACCATTTTATAGGGTATACTAAGTAAATATACAAGGAAAATTTATCTAGGAGAGATTCATATGGAATATATAGTATTTGACTTAGAATTTAATCAAGGATTTGACGAAAAAACTAATAAAACTATCCCAAACGAAAGATGCCCTTTTGAAATACTTCAGATAGGTGCTTTAAAATTAGACAAAGATTTAAATGTAATAGATACTTTTAATAGCTATGTTAAGCCTAAAATATACAATAGAGTACATCCCTTTATAACTAATATGACTGGTATTAAAAACAAGATGGTAAAAGACGCACCTTATTTTCCTGATGTTTATAAAAGTTTTAAGAAGTTTATAGGTAGAAAGGATAATGTACTTTGTGTATGGGGCAGTGGTGATTTAAAAGAACTTTATAGAAATGTATATTATTATGGACTTCCCCATAAAACTATACCTACCCTTTATATAAATATTCAACATTATGCCTCAGCTTATTTTAAAAATCCATCTGGAAAAAGTATTGGACTTCAAAATGCCATACAACTCTTAGAGATAGAACAAAAAAAATCTTATCACGATGCATTTAATGATGCTTATTATACAAGTAAAGTATTTAAAGCTATTTATTCTGATGAAATGGTTGCAGATACTTATATATATACTCCTTTTAGACCAAGAAATTCTACGCCTAGAGTTGCAAAGAAAATAGATTATACATCATTATTTAAGGAATTTGAAAAAATACTATCTAGACCTTTAACTCAAGAAGAAGCAAAAATTATAGATTTAGCTTATAAAATGGGTAAAACTAGACAATTTTTAATAGACGATGAATCTAAGAAAAAGAAAGATGATGATGAATCTACAGAAAAGAAAAATAAACAATAAAAATTCGCTTTGCTCATGTCGCCAACGACCTTGAAAAACAGGTCCGTTGCTCAAATATATCAGTTGGATATTAAAAAGAGGTAATCCTTTAGGGAATACCTCTTTTATTGTTATTCTGTAATATATGCTGACTTTAGCTCGTCTATGGTTTTATCAAATATACAAGGTTTATCAAATCTCCATTCTCCTTTGTATATTACCTCTCCATCTATATAAAAAGTTCCTGTACCATGTTTTTTACCATATAAAAACTCACCTACATATTTTCTATGTTCATCCCATATATAAATTCCTTTTCCGTGGCTTAAATTATTTTTCCATTCACCTTTATATATTATTTTGCCAAATCTATCGTAACATGTACCCTTACCTTCCATCTTGTTATTTCTAAACTGACCTACATATACACTACCTTCATCCCACTTATAAATTCCCGTACCCTGTTTTTGTCCTTCGTCCCATTCACCTATATATTCATCTTTACTTTGATATACCATTTTTCCAATACCATGTATTTTATCTTGATCCCACTCACCTATGTACATTGACCCATTTGGAAAAGTACACATACCATTTCCACTTTTCATATCTTCAATAAAACTTCCTATATATTCTTGTCCTGCCCAGTTCCCCTGTGAAAACATATAAACGCCTTTTCCATTCATTTTTCCATTTGTCATTTTACCTACATATACATCTCCATTGTAAAATGTGTATGATCTTTTTTTATCATATTTAGATACATCTGTCATATTTCCCTCTATAGCTATTACCTCTTGTTCACAAGTTAATTCTTTTCTTATAGCAAATTTACTCAATATTTTTATTAACTTTATATCAAAGTTCACCTTTTTTATAGTATTCATATATTTATCATATATGTGCTTATGTTTTTCAGATAATTTCATTTAAAACAACCCCCGATATTTATATATGTAAATTTAAAATAATAGTCTTTATATACTTTAATAATATTATATATTAAAGTATGTATTTTTTGCTATATATTTAGATAAAAAAGTCGTATTATATCATATTATATTTTCAATACACAAATTGTACATTAATACTTTCGTTCTTACATAAGTATAAATATAGATAATTTTATATTTGGAGGTGTTAATTTGAAAGATAACAAGTTATCTGCTTTTCAAATAGCTGGAGCTTACATAGGAACTGTTATAGGAGCTGGATTTGCATCTGGGCAAGAAATATTTCAATTTTTTGTTTTGTTCGGCAAAAAAGGACTTATTGGCCTTATATTAGTAACCTTTTTGTTCGCGTTATTTGGATATATAGTAATGGATATAGGTAAAAAACTTAATTCACAATCACATTTTTCAATAATTAATGAAATAAGCGGTAAATATTTAGGTAGTATAATTGATTTTCTAGTTACCTTCTTTATCTTTTGTGGATTAGTTACGATGTTTGCAGGAAGCGGCGCATTATTTAATGAATTTTTTAACTTACCTATATTAACGGGAAGCATTTTTATGGCAATTATAACTGCTATTACAGTATTCTTCGGTATAAGTGGAGTTGTAAATGGAATAGGTATTTTAGTTCCTTTTTTGATACTAACATCAGTTGTAGTAAGTATTGTATCCATAGGTTTTGTTCCTGGGGACTTAGCTCCTATAGAAATGCCCTCTAATAGTGAACTTATAAAAAATTGGGCCTGGGGTTCTCTACTTTATATTTCTTATAATATAGTATTAGCTGTTGCTATTTTGGCTCCATTAGGTGCAAATTCAAAAAATAAAAAGGCTTTAAAAAATGGTGCAATTTTAGGCGCACTTGGTCTTGGACTTAGTTCTATATGTATGTATTTTGCCTTATATACCCATATAAATGATGTAGCTGGACTTAGAGTTCCTATGATATATATAGCTGCTAGAATCAACAGTTCACTTCCTATAATTTACTCAATTATGTTATTAGCAGGAATATATACTACGGCTGTTGCTAGTTTATATGGATTTGTTGCAAATATAATAGATATAAAAGATAAGAAAAAATACTATAGTTTAATATTATTGTCTACATTTATTGCTTTAATTGCAAGTCAATTTGGGTTTTCTAACTTAGTTAGATACTTATATCCTGCAATTGGATACTGTGGCCTTGTGCTTTTATTAGCGTTATTAATATATAAGTTCAAAAATTCTTTAGGTTCATTTAAAATTAAAAATTTATCTTATAGAAAACACAACTAAAAATTCGCTTTGCTCAAGTTTAAAGGTGTGCAAATTTGCACACCTTTTTATAAATCAATATTATCTTCTATTATTTTTATACATTCCTGATGCTTATCATCTTGTTTTCCATCTAAATGTCGTGTCGAGTTTTTAAAATGTAAATCTACATGTCCGTCCATTCCGTTATTTTTTACTATATCGTAGTTTATACCGTCACCATATCCATCACTTCTATTTTCAACCCATATCATTGCAGGTTTATCGTCTCTACCTGCATGAGGCATGTTGCTCATACTTGCAGCTAATATTTTCCCGTTTATGCTCACCAGCACTGGTCTTCTTTCCCAACTAAATCCGTTCCAAATATCTTTCATGATCTTGGTGTCTTCTATATTAAGTGCTTCTATATCCGCGTGATTAGTTCCGCCCATTCTTTTTACTTTGAACTTTTTTCCCGTATAAAAGTCTTCTACTTCAAATACGCCGTCTCTAGGTATTTCATATTGAGCCTCATCCCACCAATCTAAAACTTCAACATCCTTTGAATTTTTAGATGTTATTTTTTTCAGGTTGATTGTTAATATATCTGACATTTTATTGTTATAATAAATTCCTTCTTTAAACGATTTAACTATAAAGTCTATTTTATCGTTTATTATGTAAGATGAGGAGCTAGCCTCTATATCTTTATAGTTTCCGAAAAAAATAACCGCTGATATAGTAGCTATTATAAATGCTTTTTCTATCATAATTTCCTCCTTTGTGAATTTAATAACTCCTTATTAAACTCACATTAATTATACTTTCAAATTTTTTAAAAAATATACACAAAAAAACAAAAAAAATTCGCTTTGCTTAAGTTTATAAGATGGAAATTATAATTTCCTTAAATAAAAAAAATAGAATATGATTAATCATACTCTATTTCTTATTAATATTATTTTTTATATAATTTATACATTCTTGATGTCTAGGATCTTGCTTTCCATCTAAATGGCGCGTTGAATTTATGAAGTGTAAATCTACATGTCCCTCCATGCCATTTTCCTTAACTGAATCATAGTTTATACCACTGCCATAACCATTACTTCTGTCTTCTACCCACTCAAGAGCCTTTTTATCATCTCTTCCTGCATGAGGCATGTTAGTCATAGAAGCTGCATATACTTTATCTTCTACATATAGTAAAACTGGTCTTCTATCCCAGCTAGATCCACCCCATATATCTTTCATTATGTTAGTATCTTCTGTAGTTAAAGCTTCAACATCTGCATGGTTAGTTCCACCAGTTCTTTTTATCTTAAATATTTGTTTTGTCTTATAGTCTTGAACTACAATAACTGACCCTTTTGGCATAGACTTACTAGCTTCGCTCCACCATTCAGGAAATATAATATTTTCTGGATTTACATTATAATTTTCACTTTTAGATCTATTTAAATATGTATTCCCTCTAGAAACAGATAATTTTCCCTTAGATTCTATGTTCATCATAATTTCTGTCATTGTTTTGTTTAAATAGTTATCCATATTTAACTCTTGTCCATATGATATACTTAGGCTTCCTACAAATACACTAATTGATACCAATATACTTAATCTTTTGATTGAAATCTCCTCCTTTACTCCAAAAATAAAGTAGTTACAAATCTGTAACTACTTTATTATACACTATAAATACTTTTCTTTAAACCCTTTTCCCTTAACTTCGTCTATATTATTTACAGAAATAAAAGCTTTTTTGTCACATTTTAAGGTAATTTCTTTAATTTTAGGAATTTCATGTGATGCTACTATACAATAAATAATTTTTTTCTTTTCCTTAGTATAAGCGCCTTCAGCTTCTATGAAAGTTACACCTCTGATAAGTCTATCCATTATTTCTTTAGCTATTTCTTCATTTTTTTCGGATATAACCATTACTTGCTTTTGCTCGTTAAGAGCATCTTTAGCAATATTCATAGTTGATGCATTTAGGAACATATCTACTAAAGTATATAAAGCAATATTTAAACCAAACATAGAGCCACCTAGCAAAACTATTAAAAGGTTTATGCTAAGTCCTGTATTTTTTATTGGTATATTTTTTTTGAATTTAAGTATAGCACCAATTATATCTGTTCCTCCAAGAGATGATTTAGTTCTAAATACTATTCCAGCTCCAATACCTGAAAGAACTCCACCATATATTGTTTGTAAAAATAAATCATTTATAATAAAAACATGACCTAATTGTTGAGTAATACCTAGTATAAAAGAAAACAATACCATATTTATTAAACTAGTTATACAAAATTCTTTTTCCAAATACATAAAACCTATAATAAATATAGGGATATTGATTAGAAATGTAAGCAACCCTACATTTAGTCCTGTTATATAGTTTATTGCAACTGCAACTCCAGTAACTCCACCACTAAGCAAATGAGCAGGCCTTAAAAATACATTAGTTCCTATAGCGCTTATAAACATACCCATTATTATTACTGTATATCTTAAAAATATGTTATCTTCTAGAATAGTATTTACCTTGGCCATTTATATGATCTCCTCTCAATTTAACTATATTATTATATTGCCTATAAAATAGTAAATCTTTTGATTGTTTTTGTCAACGTTATTAGACTACTTTATTATAATAAAAAAACATTATATTATTTTCTACTAATTATCCTTAGAAAATAATACAATGTTTATAAAAAAATTCGCTACGCTCATATCGCCAACTACCAAATGGGACCTTGCTCAAATTTATATATTATTTAAAATAACTTTGTAAGGGCTTGTAGGCTATTTTTTCTTTATTTTTCTTTATTTTAATAGCTTTTAAAAATAGCTTTGCAGTATCAATACATGTAAATATAGCTATTTTTCTTTCTGTTGCCTTTTTTCTTAGCTTAAATCCTTCTGTTTTTATATCATTACCATTTGTAGGTGTGTTTAATATAATATCAATATTGCCCTCACATATAAACTTATCTAAATTGTCTAAATCTATATTTTGACAATTAATTTCTTTATTATTTAAAAACTCACTAGTTCCTTCTGATGCATATATATTAAACCCTAAATTATAATATTCTTTTATAACATTAAGTCCTTCTTCTTTATCTATATCCTTTAAAGATGCATACAATCCGCCCTTTGTAGGAATGTTTACATTTATTGAACTAAATCCCTTGTATATAGCTTTATCTAAATCTTTATCTATTCCTAACACTTCACCTGTTGACTTCATCTCTGGACCTAGGTACATATCAACATTTGCAAGTTTTTCACTAGAAAAGACAGGAATCTTTATGGCATATAAATCTTTGTTTTCTAAAAGGCCTATTCCATATCCTATATTTCTTAATTTTTTACCTAACATAACTTCTACTGCAATTTTGACCATTGGAGTTGAAGTTACTTTACTAAGTATAGGTACAGTTCTTGAGGCTCTCGGATTCACTTCTATTACATATATATCTTTTCCATCATATACATATTGAATATTTATAAGACCTACTATTTTTAATTGTTCAGATATTTTCTTTGTATAATCTACTAATTTATCTATAATTTGCTTGCTTAAGTTTAGACTTGGATAAACAGTTATACTATCTCCAGAATGAACTCCTGTTTTTTCAACATGCTCCATAATCCCTGGTATTAATATGTCGTCACCATCACATATTGCATCAACTTCTATTTCTATCCCTCTTACGTATTTATCTACAAGTACAGGATATTCATTTGATAAACTTACTGCTTCATTTATATATTTTTCAAGCGAACTATCATTATAAACTACTTGCATAGCACGACCACCTATTACATATGAAGGTCTAACTATTACAGGATAGCCTAGATAATTAGCTACATTTAGGGCATCTTTTAAATTTGTCACAGATTCTCCATTTGGAGCTGGTATATCTAAATTATTTAAAAATTTCCCAAACTTATCTCTATCTTCTGCTAAATCTATAGAATTAAATGATGTTCCTAATATGTTTACTTTTTTTTCATAAAGTTCTTTTGCAAGATTTATTGAAGTTTGCCCTCCAAATTGAACTATAACCCCTTTGGGATTTTCTTTATTTATTACATTCATAACATCATCTATATATAAAGACTCAAAGTATAGTTTATCTGCAGTATCAAAATCTGTACTCACAGTTTCTGGATTGTTGTTTATAATAATAGATTCATACCCTAATTCTTTTATTGCCCAAACTCCATGAACACAGCAATAATCAAATTCTATACCTTGACCTATTCTTATAGGCCCTGATCCTATAACTAAAATCTTATCATTATTAGATACTATGCTTTCATCTTCTTCATCGTAACAGGAATAGTAATATGGAGTATTTGAGTCAAATTCGCAACTACAAGTATCCACCATTTTATAAGCTGGATATATGTTATTGCTAATTCTAATTTTATCTAGTTGTTCAGAACTAAGTCCAGAAATTTCACAAATTTCCTTGTCTGTAAACCCAAGTGATTGAGCTTCATGTATTAGTTTTTCATCAGTATTTTGTTTTTTAAGTTTATTTTCCATATCTACAATATTGTATATACAATGTAAAAACCACTTATCTATTTTTGTTAATTCATAAATTTCATCTATAGTTATATTAAGTCTGATAGCTTGTGATATAGCAAATATTCTCTCATCATCACACATTTTTATTTTTTCAATAATTTCACTTTTATCCATACTCATTAAATCTGGTATTCTAAGTCCAGTGAATTTTGTTTCAAGTGAACCTATTGCCTTTAAAATAGCACTTTCAAAGTTTCTGCTTATAGCCATAACTTCCCCTGTTGCCTTCATCTGAGTTCCTAGTTTTCTTGTTGCTTTACTAAATTTATCAAAAGGCCACTTAGGTATTTTTACTACTACATAATCTAATGTTGGCTCAAAAAATGCACTTGAATTTTTTGTTACATAGTTTTTAAGTTCATCAAGACTATATCCAATAGCAATTTTTGCCGATATTTTTGCAATAGGATAACCTGCTGCTTTTGAAGCTAATGCACTAGATCTACTTACTCTCGGATTAACTTCAATTACAACATAATTATTGCTAAATGGATCAAGAGCAAACTGAACATTACATCCACCTTCAATTTTTAAGCTTCTTATTATATCTATAGAAGCTTTTCTGAGCATTTGATATTCTTTATCTCTCAATGTTTGAGATGGAGCAACAACTATACTATCACCTGTATGCACTCCTACCGGGTCTATATTTTCCATATTACATACTATAATACAATTGTCTTTTTTATCTCTTATTACTTCATACTCTATTTCCTTCCAACCTGCTACGCTTTGTTCTAAAAGTATTTGACCTATAGGGCTACTTTTAATTCCATTTTCACATATTTTTATAAGTTCATCGTAGTCATTTGCTATTCCTCCCCCAGTTCCACCTAAGGTATATGCCGGTCTTATTATTACAGGATAATCGTATTTTTGAACAAAATTTATACAAGTATCTATATCATTTGCTATTATGCTCATAGGAACTGGTTGATTGATTTCTGTCATAAGGTTTTTGAATAATTCTCTGTCTTCTGCATTTTTTATAGTATCGCTGTCTGTTCCTAAAAGTCTTACATTATACTTCTTAAGGATTCCCTTATCTTCTAAGTCCATAGCCAAATTAAGAGCTGTTTGACCACCAAAACCAGCTAAAATCCCATCTGGTTTTTCTTTTTCTATAATTTGTTCTAAAGCTTCTATGTTAAGAGGCTCTATATAAACTTTACTAGCAATACTCATATCAGTCATTATTGTTGCAGGATTACTATTTACAAGAATAGTTTCTATTCCCTCTTCCATAATTGCTCTACAGGCCTGAGTACCTGAATAATCAAATTCTGCAGCCTGGCCAATAATTATAGGTCCCGATCCTATAATCAAAACTTTTTTAATGCTTTTATCTACTGACATTATTTCTCCCCCTTCATTATAGACATAAAATTATCGAATAAGTAAGAAGAATCTTGTGGTCCAGGGGATCCTTCTGGATGATACTGTACTGAAAAAACAGGAAGATGCTTGTGCTTCATTCCTTCTACTGTATTATCATTTAAATTAATATGAGTAACTACCATATCTTTGTCTTTTATACTATCTGAATCCACTGAATATCCGTGATTTTGAGAAGTTATATATGATTTATCTTTTTCTATATCATATACCCCATGATTACCTCCACGATGTCCGTATTTCATTTTATAGGTATCTCCGCCAACAGCTAGAGCAAGTATTTGATGACCTAAACAAATTCCAAATATAGGTACATCTTTTATGATTTTTTGTGTGGTTATTATAGCCTCTTTTGCTTCTTTGGGATCTCCAGGCCCATTGCTCAATAATACTCCATCAGGTTTTATACTCATAATATCTTCATATGTAGCATTATGAGGAAATATTGTTATGTCACACCCTCTTAATTTCAAATTATTAACTATGTTTGCCTTTACTCCAAAATCTACTAAAGCTACTTTTTGACCATTTCCTTTTATATGAATTATTTCATTTGTACTAACATCTTTCATCATATCGCCTTTAGATTCATATTTATTTAAAGTGTTTTTTAAATGATTTATAGATAAATCTTCGTGAGATATTACACATTTTAAAACGCCTGAATTTCTAATCTTTTTAGTCAAACTTCTTGTATCTATACCGTAAATTCCAACAATACCCATGTTCTTAAGCATTTCATCAATATTTGTTTTACTCATGTAATTTGAAGGATTTTGAGATATGTTTTTAACTATTAATCCCTTAGCATATATTTTTGATGATTCACTTTCAACTTCATTTATTCCATAATTTCCTATAAGTGGATATGTCATATTTATTATTTGACCAGCATAAGAAGGATCTGTTAGTATTTCTTGATACCCTGTCATCGATGTATTAAATACAAGTTCTCCAAAAGTCGTTCCTATTTTCCCAAAACCTTCACCTTCATATATACTTCCATCTTCTAAATATAAAACTGCCTTCATCTAATCACCTCTTTTATATTAATTCATTTAAAACTTCATCTATTATATCTATCCCTTTATCTATTTCTTCATTTGATATGTTTAATGCTGGAATTATTCTAACTACATCTTCTCCTGCACCTGCTACTAAAAGTCCTTTTTCAAAACACTTATTAATAAATTTACTTTTATCTATTGTAAGTTTTATTCCAAGCATTAACCCTATACCTTGAATTTTACTTATTCCCTTATATTTGCTTTTTAATTTCGAAAGCTTATTTATAATATATTTACTTTTTTTATCTACTTTATTTAATACATCGTTATACATTAATTCTTCTAAAACTGCTATTCCTACTGAACATGCAAGTGGATTTCCTCCAAAAGTACTACCATGATCACCAGGAACAAATGCACTAGCTGCCTCTTTAGTTGCAACTATAGCTCCTATAGGAAATCCTGCACCTAACCCCTTTGCAAGACATATTACATCAGGAATAACTTCAAAATTTTCATATGCAAATAATTTACCTGTTCTTCCTATACCGCACTGAATTTCATCAAATATTAAAAGTGCATTATGTTTTTTACATAAATAACTTAGTTCTTTTAAATAATCACTTTGTGCAACTACTATGCCCCCTTCTCCTTGGATAGGCTCAATTATAACGGCGCATGTGTTTTCATTTATTTTATTTTTTATATCTTCAATATCATTGAACTTAGCACTTTTTACACCTTTCATAAGTGGCATAAAATCCTTTTGATATTTTTCTTGACCTGTAACAGCAAGGGCTCCAAGGCTTCTTCCATGGAATGAATTATCCATAAATATTATTTCATTTTTATAATTCCCACCATTTTCTAATCCGTACTTTCTTGCAAGCTTTAAAGCTGCTTCAACAGCTTCTGTTCCACTATTACAGAAAAAAACTTTATTATGATTACTATAAACACATAGTTTTTGTGCAAGTTCTAATTGCTTTGTGTTCCAATATAAATTTGATATATGCATTAAACTATTACTTTGATCATTTATAGCTTTTATTATGACTGGATTAGAGTGACCCAAGCAATTAACTGCAACTCCAGAAACAAAATCAATATATTCTTTATTATTTATATCATAAACTTTACTACCTAAGCCTTTTTCAAACACTACATCAAATCTTGAATAAGTATCCATTACATTATTATCTGCCATATTTATGCCCCCTTTATTTCAAAATTTAGATGTTCCCTATTGTAGCAACCATTATAGCTTTTATAGTATGCATTCTATTTTCAGCTTCATCAAATACAACTGAATGTTTAGATCTAAAAACTTCATCTGTAACTTCCATTTCTTTAATTCCAAATTTCTCGTATATTTCCATACTTGCCTTAGTGTTTAAATCATGAAATGCTGGTAAACAGTGCATAAATATTATATTTTTATTTTCAGTTTTGTTTATCATATCCATGTTTACTTGATATGGCATAAGTAACTTTATTCTTTCTTCAAACATATCTTCTTCACCCATAGATACCCAAACATCTGTATATATTACATCTGCACCTTTAACCTCATCCATATCCTCAGTTAATGTTATTGTTGCTCCTGTTTTATTTGCAACATGTTGCATCTCTTCTACTAATTCCTCACATGGCCATAACGATTTTGGGGCAAGGGCAACAAATTTCATTCCCATTTTAGATGCACCTATTAGCAATGAATTACCCATATTATTTCTAGCATCTCCAACATAAACAAACTTAACTTCGTTAATAGGTTTGTTTACATGTTCCATAATTGTTAGAAAATCTGCTAATATTTGAGTTGGGTGATACATATCTGTTAATCCATTCCATACTGGTACTCCAGCATTTTGTGCTAATATCTCAACAGTTTCTTGTTCAAAACCTCTAAATTCTATTCCATCATAAAATCTTCCAAGTACCTTAGCTGTATCTTCTATAGATTCCTTTTTTCCCATTTGACTATCATTAGACCCTAAAAACGTTACATGACCGCCTTCATCTAATGCAGCAACTTCAAAGGAACATCTAGTTCTAGTTGACGTCTTTTCAAATAATAAAACAACATTTTTTCCTTCCAATAAATTGCCCTTTATTCCAGCTCTTTTTTTTGCTTTTAAATCCTTAGATAAATTTAATAGATATTTTATCTCCTCTGGCGTAAAGTGTTTTAACGTTAAAAAACTTCTCCCCTTTAAATTAACTGGCATGTTTAACTCCTCCTTTTATCATTGTACCTATCCCTGTATTTGTAAATATCTCTAAAAGCAAACTATGTTCTTGTCTCCCATCTATAAGGTGGATATTTTTTGTTCCACCCTCTATTGCATCAGCACAGCACTCAAGTTTTGGTATCATCCCCCCTTTTATATTTCCTGATTTTATATATTCTTTTATATCGTCCACACTTAGACTTGATATAAATGTTGATTCATCATTTAGATTTTTATAAATTCCCCTTACATCTGTTAAAAGAATTAATTTTTCTGCTTTTAAGCAAGAACTTATAGAAGCGGCTACATAATCAGCATTAACATTATACATGTTGCCTTCTAAGTCACATCCAATAGGAGATATTACTGGCAAATTATTTTGTTCAAGTAAATCCATTAATAATTTTTTGTTAATACTTTTTACTTCTCCTACATATCCAATGTCTAATTTTTCATCACCTTCAAGAATGTATTTTTTCTGAGATTGAATTAAATTTCCATCTCTTCCACTAATACCAATAGCACTTATGTTATGCATACATAATTTTGAAGTTATATCTTTATTTACTTTGGATGACAATACCATTTCAACTACTTCCATGGTATCTTTGTCTGTAACTCTTAGACCATTAATAAAACTATTCTCTATTTTAAATTTATCTAAGAAATTTGAAATATCTGGGCCACCACCATGTACTATCACTACATTTATTCCTACAAGTTTGAGCAAAACTACATCCTCGATAAATGCCTTTTTAGAATTTTCATTCTGCATTATACTCCCGCCATATTTTATTACAAATGTTTTACCTTTAAATTTTTTAATATATGGCAAGGCCTCCATTAAAATCGATATTTTTTCACAATCCATTTAATTTCCTCCTTTTTAACTTCGATAATAATTATTTGAATACAAAAAAACTCTCATCTCTTAAATAAGAGACGAGAGTTATCCCGCGTTACCACTCTTGTTGATATAATAAATTATATCCACTCAATTCCTTTAACGGGGAAACCGGA
>NZ_JCANUR010000020.1:0-44533 GCF_059569055.1 Sporacetigenium mesophilum DSM 16796
TACTTTCTCTTTCATCGGATTTACGTTTTATATTAATATGTAATATATCAAAATATTTTAAAACTTGCAATATATTTTTTATTAATTTTATTTAATATTAAATTTCTAGTTTTTTTCCTATGCTTTTACCAAGTTTTATGTTGTATTGATAAATAATATACTAAAATATTCTTTAATTTGCAATATATATTTTTATTATTTCATTTTGATAAATTTTTTATCTTTTATGAAAATGGCTAATTGCAAAACTTAAGACTTATTTTATATATTAAATATATATTTCAAAAATATTTTTATGTTGCATTTATAAAATTCATTTTGTATAATCATTCTTAAAATATTTTGAATATTTAAATGCATTTAAAATTCAATAACTAAAAGAAGGTGTAATTATGATAAAAGTAGGTGTAGTAGGAGCTACTGGATATGCTGGCCAGCAATTAGTTTGGTTTTTATATAAACACCCTAATGTTACAATTTCTTATTTATCTTCTAATAGTTATACAGATAATTTATTCTCTACTATCTATGGAAATTACTGTAATAATCTAGATATGTTGTGCATAGACATGAAAGAAGCTGAAGATAGACTTAATGAAATTGATATTGTTTTTATAGCTCTCCCTCCTGGAAAATCATTTAATATTGTTAAAAAGGCACTTGATTTAGGAGTAAAAGTTGTAGATTTAGGGGCTGATTTTAGAATAAAAGATGCAGATTTATATAAGAATTGGTACAATCTCGATCATGAAGCTATCGATTTATTACAGTACTCTGTATATGGGTTACCTGAACTAAATAGAGATTCTATAAGAACTTCTAGTTTAATAGCCAATCCAGGTTGTTATCCAACTGCAAGTATATTAGCTCTAATACCTTTATTGAAAAATAAGCTTATTAAAACATCGTCTATAATCATAGATGCCAAATCAGGAATATCAGGAACTGGTAGATCTTTAAATACATCTACCCTTTATAGTGAATGCAATGAATCAATTAAAGCATATTCTATATCTTCACATAGACACACTCCTGAAATAGAACAAGTGTTATCTGATGTTTCTAATAAAGATATTTACTTGTCTTTTACACCTCATTTAGTTCCAATGAACAGAGGTATATTAGCTACATGTTATGCTAATTTGGTAGATGATATATCAGAAGAAGAACTATATGAAATTTATAACTCATTTTATAAAAATGAATATTTTATAAGAATTGTTAAAAACTTACCAGAAACAAGATGGGTTAAAAATTCAAATATATGTGATATTGGTATAAGAGTTGATAAAAGAACAAAAAGAGTTATAGTTGTTTCAGCAATAGATAACTTAATTAAAGGTGCTGCAGGTCAAGCAATACAAAATATGAATATTATCTTTGGGTTAAAGGAAAATACAGGATTAGATTTATTATCTATGTTTCCGTAATATATAAATCCTATGATAGGTATAGTAGATATAGCAACTGTTTCAGCGAGCTAGAGTTGGTGTGAGTCTAGTAACATAACTATATTGAAGAGAGCCCTTGAGGAGATTTTCTGAACTTAAGTAAGAAGATCCGGTTTCTCCGTTAAAAGAATTGAGTGGATGTAATTTTTTATATCAACAAGAGTGGTAACGCGGGATAACTCTCGTCTCTTAATTTTAAGAGATGGGAGTTTTTTGTATTTAAAAGAAAGGGTGATTATTGTGAAAATTTTAAAAAATAAAACCATTACAGATGTTCCTTATTTTAAGGCAGTAGGTATACATTGTGGATTAAAGAAGAAGAAAAAAGACATATGTGTAATATATAGTGAAAAAAAATCTATAGCCGCTGCTACTTTTACTACAAATAAAGTTAAAGCAGCCCCGATTATCTTAAATATGGAAAATATAAAATCAAATAACACACAGGCTATAGTTGTTAATAGTGGAAATGCCAATGCCTGTACTGGTGATGAAGGATTAACTAATGCCTATATTATGGCTAAAACTTCAGCTGATTGTTTAGGATTATCTCCTGAAGAAGTATTAGTAGGATCTACCGGAATAATAGGTGTTCCTCTTCCAATGGATATTGTTATTCCTGGAATAAAAGAAGCATGTAATTCATTATCCTATATAGGCGGAGAATCTGCAGCCGAAGCTATAATGACTACAGATACTTTTACAAAAAAAATAACTGTAGAAGTAGAAATAGATAAAAAAAATGTATTAATAAGTGCTATTGCTAAAGGTTCTGGAATGATTCACCCTAATATGGGAACTATGCTAAGTTTCATAGTTAGCAATGTAAATATATCAAAAGAAATGCTTTCTCTAGCATTAAAAGATAGTGTTGAAAATTCATATAATATGATATCTGTAGATGGAGACACTAGTACTAATGATATGGTAATAGTCATGGCTAATGGATCTGCCGAAAATTCTTTAATAGATAATAAGGACAATAATTTTATTAAATTTAAAGAAGCATTAGATTTTTTAAACAAAGAAATTTCTAAAATGATTGCCATGGATGGCGAAGGGGCTACAAAGTTAATAGAAGTTTCTTTGTTTAATGCAAAAACACTAAAAGATGCAAAATCATGTGCTAAATCAGTTATTTCATCAAGTTTAGTAAAATCAGCCTTCTTTGGAAGTGATGCTAATTGGGGCAGAATCCTCTGTGCTCTAGGTTATTCAAATGGAGAATTTTCACCTGAAAAAATTGATATATCCTTTAAAAACCACGCTGGAATCGTTGAACTTGTTAAAAACGGTAAAGGCCTATGTTTTAATGAAGATTTAGCAAAAGATATATTAGATCAAAAGAACATAAATATAACAATAGATTTAAAAGATGGTGAGTATAGTGCAACAGCTTGGGGCTGTGATTTGACATACGATTATGTAAAAATAAACGGTTCCTATAGATCATAAAAATTCTCGACCATCATGTCTCAAACAACCTTAAAAAGCTAGTCTATTGCTTTAAAAATGCTCCCTTTAAATAGGGAGCATTTATATTATTTCATACGTTCATTTAATTGTTCTAGTCTAACCTCTAATCTCATATTATCATCTAGAGTTCTAATATATGCAGCTTTTAAATCTCCATCTTGTTCTATACTTTCTATTGTAACTGGTCTATCATTATAATATACAACAGTATTTTCTTTATTATTAGAATTCATTATTTCAACAGCTCTTCTTAATTGCATAATCATACCTCCATACATTGTTTATATAGTAGATATGATAACCTCACAAAAAAATTTTATACAAATAATTTATTTTAAAAAATAAATACCCTCTTTGTTTATATAATTATTATTATTTCCTTCTACTATCTGTGCATATCCATTTTCAAAATCTGAAACTACTCTAAACTGTGGCAATATAACTATATCTCCATGTATATTTATAAATCCCCATACTCCACCTTTTGGCTGGGCTAAGCCTCTACTTAAGTTTGAAGAGCCTAAATTGAACTTTGCCAAACCCTCATTAAATGAACAAGCATAATCAAATACAGGTTTGACAACTAATTCTCCCTGTTTATCTATGTATCCCCACTTATTGTTAATACAAACAGGAGCTAACCCCTCTTTAAAATCTCCTACTCTATCATACAATATGTCTATAACTAATTCTCCATTTTTATTTATATATCCCCATTTATCGTTGAATTTAACCCCTGCTAAATCTTCTGAAAAGCTAGTTGCTAAATCGAAACTAGGTTCTATGATAAAATCTCCATTATTGTCTATGTAACCATATCTTTTTTTATGTTCTACTAAGGCTCTATTTTCTTTAAATAATGATGTATAGGTATAAGTTGGTTTTACAACAACTTCACCTTTTTTGTTTATAAATCCCCATTTTTTATCAGATCTTATAGCTGCTAAGCCTTCACTAAAACTTAAAGCTGATTCAAATTTAGGTTCTATTACTTGTTCAAGATTTGTATTAAGATATCCATATTTCCCGTCTATTTTTACAAGACCTAACCCCTCGCTAAAATCACTTGCATCTTCCCAATGAAGAAATAAGTTTATATCGCCAGTATTACCTATATATCCAAATACCCACCTTATAGAATTAGTTAACTTCTTGATATAGACTATTTTACTATATCCATCTATAAACTTACTTGAAACTTGTTTGAACCTTGGATTTATAACGACTTTTCCTTCTTTATTTATAAATCCATATTTACCATTTCTAAGTATAGGAAGAAATAGGTTTTTTTTATGCATAGCACCACCCCAGAATAATAAAAAATTCGCTACCCTCATGTCGCCAACGACCAGATGGGACCTTGCTCAAGTTTAGCGGTTGGAAATTGTAATTTAAATAAAATAATCAAAAATACCCTATAGTATATAGTTATTATTCTGGTATAAAATTTAGACATAAAACTTTTATAATTTAAAATTCGCTACGCTCATGTCGCCAACACCCTTGAAAAGCAGGCCCGTTACTCAAGTTTAGTAGTTGAAAATTAAAAAGAGCTGTCTAAAAGACAGCTCTATCCTAATTTATCACCTTTATTTACTTTTCGATCAGGTTGAATTAAAACAACTCCTTGTTCTGCATATACACCTAAAACTAAAACTTCAGATATAAAATTAGCAACTTGCTTTGGTGGAAAGTTTACAACTCCCAAGACCTGCTTTCCTACAAGTTGTTCAATTTCGTAACAATCTGTAATTTGTGCACTTGTTTTCTTTACGCCTAATTCACTTCCAAAATCTACCCATAGCTTATATGCTGGTTTTTTCGCTTTTTCAAATACTTCAGCATTTATTATTTCTCCTACTCTAATATCTAATTTCATAAAATCATTAAAATCAGCCATATCTTCCTCCTTTGTTGTAATATTCTAACAATTTAAACTAGTTATACCCATTAGATTGTCTATCTCATCCCCTGACAATGTTTCTTTTTCAATTAAAGCATTTGCTATATTGTCCAGCATATTTTTATTTTCTTTTAAAATTTTTATACTATCGCTATACAAATTTATAGCAATTTTTTTTCTTAATTCAAATAATTTTTCTTTATCATTATTATTGTCAAATTTAATAGGACCTATATCACTCATTCCATAATAACATATTATATTATCAATTATTGTAGTTGCTTTTTCTATATCATTTATGGCTCCAGTGGTTACTTGTTCTTCATCTTCATTAAAAAATATATATTCAGCTGCCCTTCCTCCGTATAATATCTTAACTTCATTATATAATTCTTTTTTAGATAATAGCCCCATCTTCTTTGGAGTTATAGCGGTTAGACCTCCTGCTCCATTAGTTGTTCCTATTATAGTAACTTTATGAACATCATTTTTTGTCAATAATTTAGTTAAAATAGCATGACCTGCCTCATGATATGATACAAGTTCTTTATCTTCTATACTCTTACTTTTATTTTTCACTAAATTTGCCTTGGTTATCATTTTTAGATAAGCTTCTTCAATATCTATCTTTGAAATTGAATCTTCATCTTTTATGGTTGCTATAATGGCAGCTTCATTTAATAAAGCTTTTATATCTGCACCTGAAAATCCTATAGTAAGTTTTGATAGTTCTTTAAAATCAACATCCCAAGCCAATGTTTTATCCTTCGAGTGTAGTTTTAATATATTTTCTCTGTCTTTTATGTCTGGAAGCCTAATTGCTATATGCTTATCAAATCTTCCTGATCGAACCAAAGCAGAATCTAGCATATCTATTCTATTAGTTGCCGCTATAACGACTATTTGGCTACTTTTGTTAAATCCATCTAATTCTGTTAATAATTGATTTAGAGTTTGATCTTTCTCATTATTATTAGACATTCCCCTTTTACCACCTACAGCATCTATTTCGTCTATAAATATTATACAAGGAGAATTATTTCTAGCCTTATTAAATAAATCTCTTACTCTTTTAGCTCCTACCCCTACGTACATTTCTACAAAATCAGAACCACTAGCATAAAAAAACGGAACATTAGCTTCTCCTGCTATTGCTTTGGCCATTAGTGTTTTTCCTGTACCTGGTTCACCATAAAATATAACACCTTTGGGTATTTCAGCTCCCATTTTATTATATTTCTCAGGATTTTTTAAAAAATCAACTAAGAATGTCATTTCTTCTTTTGCTTCTTCATTTCCTGCTATATTACAAAACTTAATTGATGTAGATTCATCGTTATTAATAATTACTTGATTATTTATACTATTAGAGTTAGCCTCCCTTTGTCTTGAAACAAATTTATATAGTGTAAATATCAACAATCCAACAAACAAAAATCCAAAAAAATTACTTCCTAATGATTTTTGTGTATTTTTACTCACTTGTTCAAATACTTGAATATTGTGTTTTAATAAATAATATTTAAAATCTTCATTCTTTGGGTTAAATGTCCTATATCCTAATATTGCATTTACATTTTTCTTCGAATTATCTTCGTTTATTTTTTCTTGAACTGTTTTCTGTTGATCATTACCTTTATGATATACTTGAGACACATTTACGTTATCTTTTACAGTAAAAAATATATATTCGTAATCTTTATCGTAGTATACGACATCTACATATCCTTGTTCGCAAAGTTTTTCAAAAGAATTAAAAGGAGTTATTTTTGTACTTTCTTTTAAAACTAATATTTTACCTTTATAAGACTTCATTGTATCGTCTACTTCTTCTTGAGATACAGTTTCAGAAGTTAAACTATATGAATAATTATTAAGGTTAAAACTTATTAAAAGCAGTAATATCAATAAAATTTTTATTACATTCTTCAAATATATTCTAACTATATAGTTATATATAGTTAGACTCACCCCCTTTAAAATATAAAATGAAAAAGAAAAATAAATATTTATATAAAATTAAACAATAGTAATAGTATTTCCTTCTATATTTTATATGTTTGTTCATCATTATTTTATGATTGATGCTTTTCATTGCATAAGAAAGAAGAAAGTAGTTTGAGAATAATACAAATTAAAATTGTAATACTAACTAATATGTATGATAATGCTCAATCTATATTGTTCCATTATCTACAATATCTAAAATTGTCATCAAATAATGTTTTGAGACACTAATGTGCACAGTTTAGAAATATAAAAGGAGGTAAAAAAATGGGCGCAAATACAAACAATGCTAAAAAGTTGTCTATGTCAGCTTTAATATTGATGATTTTTACATCGGTATTTGGTTTTGCTAATATGCCTAGATCGTTCTACTTAACAGGTTATGCTGCAATACCATGGTACGTAATCTCTGGACTTACATTCTTTATACCTTATGCTTTTATGATGTCAGAGTATGGTGCGGCTTTTAAGCAAGAAAAAGGTGGTATATACTCTTGGATGGAGAAATCTGTTGGAGCTAGATATGCATTCATAGGAACATTCATGTGGTATGCATCTTATATAATATGGATGGTTAACGTAGGTTCAGCAATTATGATACCTTTATCTAATGCCATATTTGGAACAGATACAACAGCAACTTGGTCATTATTTGGACTAAGTTCAACTCAAACTCTAGGTTTAATAGGCGTTTTATGGATAACTCTTGTAACATTTACAGCTACTAAAGGTTTAGAACAAATCTCTAAAATAACATCTGTAGGTGGTACTGCAGTTGCATTGCTTAATATAGTGTTAATATTAGGTGCTTTAGCTGTATTAATAGCAAATGGCGGAGAATTAGCTCAGCCAATAACTTCGGCTCAAGCATTTACAAGTGCACCTAACCCAGCTTATCAATCGCCACTTGCTATGTTATCATTCCTGGTGTTTGCTATATTTGCTTATGGTGGTATAGAAGTTGTCGGTGGATTAGTTGACCAAACTGAAAACGCTGAACAAACATTTCCTAAAGGTGTTACATTAGCTGCTATAATAATAACTATAGGGTATTCCGTAGGTATATTTATGGTTGGTATATTTACAAACTGGGCAAGTGTATTATCTTCAGAAAATGTACACATGGGTAATGCTGCTTATGTAGTTATGGCTAACTTAGGATATCAATTAGGGCAAGGATTTGGAATGGCTGAAGCTGCTTCATTAACACTGGGAGCATGGGTAGCAAGATTCGTAGGGTTATCAATGTTCTTAGCATTAACAGGAGCATTCTTCACACTAACTTATGCTCCACTTAAACAATTAATAGAAGGTACTCCAAAGGAATTATGGCCAGGTAAAATGGGTGAAATAAACGATGGAATGCCTAAAAATGCTATGTGGATTCAATGTATAGTTGTTGCAATTATGATGTTACTAGTATCATTTGGTGGTGAGGCAGCTGCTGCATTCTTTACTAAACTAGTATTAATGACTAACGTTGCCATGACATTGCCTTATATGTTCTTATCAGGGGCATTTGCTAAATTTAAGAAAAATAAAGATATTATTAAACCATTTGAAGTTTATAAGTCTTATGGAAGTGCTTTGTTTGCCACTGTAATAGTTACATTTACTGTAGGTTTTGCAAACTTCTTTACAATAATAGAACCTGCAACTAGAGGAGATATGTCATCTACAATTTGGATGATTGCAGGACCGTTATTTTTCACAATAGTTGCATGGTTGATGTATTCTAGATATGAAAGTAGAACAAAAGCATAATAAAATTTAAAACTAATGATAATAGTAGCTGACATGAAAATTATCTTGTCAGCTATTATTTATTATTGGAAAATAACATATTATTAAATCTTATATTGTATTTATCATGCTCGTATTATATATTAGAACTTATATATAATAACTAAAGAGGTGACTTAATGATTTCTAAACTTTTAATTAAGTCTTTTATAAAAGACTATGAAAACACTGACAACCCAGATATAAGAGAAAGATATGGATATCTAGGCGGTATAGTTGGTATATTTTCCAATATATTATTATTTATAGTAAAGTTTTTTGTTGGGACAATAACAAATAGTATTGCAGTAACTGCAGATGCATTTAATAATCTCTCTGATGTTTTATCATCTGTAATAACTGTATTAGGTTTTAAACTTGCTAGCAAACCTGCTGATGAGGAACATCCATATGGACATGGTAGAATAGAATATATATCTGCTTTAATAATAGCATCTCTTGTTTTATTAGTTGGATTTAGTTTCCTTAAGGCATCAATTGATAAAATTAGAAATCCAGAACCAGTTTTCTTTGAAATAATCCCTTTTTCTCTTTTACTTATTTCTGTAGGAATTAAGTTTTGGTTATCTAGGTTTAATATGTATGTTGGAAAAACTATAGACTCTTCTGCTCTAAAAGCTTCCTCAGTAGATGCTCTAAGTGATGTGTTTAGCTCTTTAACTGTGGCTATTTCTCTTTTAATATCTACATGGATAGACTTTCCAATTGATGGTATTATGGGTATTTTAGTTTCAGGTTTTATACTTTATTCTGGATATAATATATTAAAGGAAACTATAGATGATCTTTTAGGAACAAGACCTAGTGATGAACTTGTTGAAAATATTGAGCAAGCGCTTTTAAAATATAAACCAATAATAGATGTCCATGATTTGATTATTCATACTTATGGACCAAACAAGTATATGGCATCCATTCATGCTGAGGTTCCATCAGATTCTTCTCTTGTTGAAATTCATGATGTTATAGATCAAGCTGAAAGAGAAGTATCAAGGAAATTCAATGTTTTACTTGTAATTCACATGGATCCTGTTGTTACAGATGATAAGGAAGTTAATACAATAAGAAATATATCTGAAGAAATATTAAATAAGTTTCCTGATATTGAATCTTATCATGATTTTAGAGTTGTTGAAAGTGGAGATCATAAAAATGTTATGCTTGACGTTGTTGTAAAATCGCCTAAAAGTTATACTAGGAAGGATAAAGAAAAGCTTGAAAAAGAAATTGATTTTTATTTAAAAGCTTATAATCCAAATTTAAACGGTATAATAACAGTAGAACAAAATTTTAAAAAGGATTAAAAAAATTATAGGAAGGTCAATTGACCTTCCTTATTTATATTAATCTATTTTTTCAATTAATTCATCTATTGTATCCGCTTCTACTACTTCTCCATCTACTAATGCAACAGGTGTAGTTACTCCACATTGACCTGTACATATTGTATCTAAAGAATATCCTTTTTTATTTAGCTTTTCTTCAAATTCTTCAATAAAATCTGCATTGCAAGCTGGGCACATTTCTATAGTTTTCATAATTTTCAACCTCTCATGTTATTATATATTTTTTAATCTTTCAAATAATATATTATTTTCTAAGTGTATATGTTGGAATAAATCCGATTCTATTGCTTCTATCTTTTCATATGTTACTTCAAATGTTCTACATACATCTTGTGGAAGTTTAAATCCTTCTGTTATTTTTCTCATTTCTTTTATAATATCACCTGCTGCGTCATGTTCACTTTCTGTTTCATTCATAACCTTTATTGCTTTTTCTAAAGTTTCTTTTGATGGATTTTTTTCATATTCCTTTATTAATGGGAATAATAATACCTCTTCTTTTACTAAATGTTCTTCAAGTTCTGTTTTTAAGGCACTAAATAGCTTGTTTAATTTAGAAAGAAGTTCTCCATTGTGTTCATAATGAACTTGTAGTATTTTATTTAAATACTGTGCTGTAATAGGTAATTCTTCTTTTAAAAATGCATGATGCTTATTAACTACAAAATCTATTAAATCTGACATTTTTTCATTTCTCCAGTCAATATCATCACTCATAGTCTTTTTAAATTCATCGTATTCATTGTTTAGTTCATTCATTATTTTATTTTCATCTATACCTTGTTTTACTATTGCTTCTTCTAATAGTCTATCTCCTCCACAACAAAAGTCTATTTCA
Organism: Sporacetigenium mesophilum DSM 16796; assembly: GCF_059569055.1. NCBI lineage: Bacteria > Bacillati > Bacillota > Clostridia > Peptostreptococcales > Tepidibacteraceae > Sporacetigenium > Sporacetigenium mesophilum. The sequence continues at coordinate 10,825 of NZ_JCANUR010000020.1, forward strand.
TACTTCATAAATATATTTGTTGCTTTTGGGAATATTGTAGCTATTTCACCTATTCTTTGCTTTTTATTAAACATATATATTACCTCCTTGGGATATTGTTATTGTTTGCTTCCTGTTGATGATTTAATTATATTATATTATTATTATTAATTCTGTGACTCAAATCAAACTACAAAAAATTCGCTTTGCTCATGTCGCCAACGACCAGATGGGATCTTGCTCAAATTAAAAAGTGGCATTATTATAATTTATAATAATGCCACTTAGGTCTATTTATCTTCTTTTTTATTAAAGCTCTTTTCAAATTCAACAATTAATATAGGAAGTAATGATAATATAATTACTTCTAGCCAGTGTTGCCATCTTAAAGAAGTTATTTTAAATAAATTCCTTGTAAATTCACTAGATATTACACTGTATTGTAATAATGCTGATATAGCAACTGCTCCTACTAAATATTTATTCTTAAAAAATCCTACATCAAATAGTGAAGTTCTATCTGATCTTGTATTAAATGAATGAACAAGTTGAGAAAAACTCAATGTCATAAATGCCATAGTTTGAGCTATAATTGGATATCCATTTACAAATCCTTCTTTATAATCATATGGTAGGCCTAGTAAAAATGCATTAAATGCTAAAGCACCTATCATAAATCCTTGATAACCTATTTTAAATCCTAACCCATCGCTAAATACAGAGGCCTTTGCTCTTCTCGGTGGCCTATTCATAATATCAGCTTCTGCAGGATCTACCCCTAATGCAAGTGCTGTTAATCCGTCAGTTACTAAGTTTACCCATAATATATGAATTGGTAAAAGTGGGCTTGGCATTCCAATAAGGGTAGTAATAAAAATTAGAGCTATTTCACCAATATTACAGCTTAGTAAGAAGTGTATACTTTTTCTAATGTTTGCAAATATAGTTCTTCCCTCTTCCACTGCTGATACAATAGTTGCAAAGTTATCATCAGCCAATACCATATCTGCTGCACCTTTTGCAACCTCAGTTCCAGTAATACCCATTGCAGCTCCTATATCAGCTGTTTTAAGTGCCGGTGCATCATTTACACCATCTCCAGTCATAGCAACTATTTCTCCGTTAGATTGCCATGCTTTTACAATTCTTACTTTGTGTTCTGGGGAAACTCTAGCATATACAGAGTATTTTTTTACATTTTTTATTAATTCATCATCACTCATATTTTCTAGTTCTATTCCTGTAAGACATTCTTTTTTATCTTTTAGTATATCTAGCTGTTTCGCTATAGCAATTGCAGTGTTTTTATGATCTCCAGTTATCATTACAGGTTTTATTCCAGCATTTTTACATTTTGCAACTGCATCTTTTGCTTCTTCCCTTGGTGGATCTATCATGCCATATAACCCTAAGAAGTTTAGATCTTTTTCAAGGTCTGAAATATCACATGGAATACAATCTATTTCTTTATATCCTATTGCTAACACCCTTAGTGCATCATTTGCCATACTGTCATTAGCTTCATTTATAATTCTAGTATATATATCGTTAATATCCTTATGTTCATTATTTGATAAAATTCTACTACATTTATTTACTAATATATCAGGAGCTCCTTTTGTTATAGAAACTAACCTTCCATCAATATCATGTACAGTTGTCATTAACTTTCTATCTGAGTCAAAAGGTATTTCTGCTACTCTTTCATACTTTGACACTATATCTATTGGATCATGTCCTGTTTTTATTGCCAAATCTATTATTGAAACTTCAGTTGGATCTCCTATTTTTGTCCAATCTCCATTTATATATTGTACTTTTGTACCGTTACAAAGCACACCATATTCAATTAGTATTTTTTCTTCTTTCGAAATTGAATCTGAATTTTTTATAGGTAATACACTATTGTTAAAATATATTTTTTCTATGGTCATTTTATTTTGAGTTAAAGTTCCTGTTTTATCAGAACATATAACACGAGCTGCTCCTAATGTTTCTACTGCTGGAAGCTTTCTTATAATAGCATTTCTTTTTATCATTTTTTGTACTCCTAATGCAAGTACAATTGTAACTATTGATGGAAGCCCCTCTGGTATAGCAGCTACAGCTAAACTTATAGATGTCATAAACATTTCAAACATTTCATGACCTCTTAACATTCCTACAACAAATATTACTCCACATATTCCTAATGCTAAAATACCAAGTGTTTTGCCTAACTCTTCAAGTTTAACTTGTAATGGTGTTTGTTGTTCCTCAGCAGTATTAATCATTTCTGCTATTTTTCCTATTTCAGTATTCATTGCCGTTTCTACTACGATGGCACGTCCTCTTCCATAGGTTGCCAAGCTTCCCATAAATGCCATATTCTTTTTATCGCCTAAAGGTAAATTTTCATCATCTAATTTGTTACATATTTTATCTACAGGTATGGACTCTCCAGTTAGTGACGATTCTTCTACTTTTAAATTTACAGATTCTATTATTCTCACATCTGCAGGTATATAATCTCCAGCTTCAATTAATACAAGATCTCCTGGAACTAACTCTTCAACAGAAACAACACTTTGAACTCCAGCTCTTATTACATTTGCATGGGGAGATGAGAGTTTTTTTAGTGCCTCAAGTGACTTTTCTGCTTTACTTTCTTGTATAACACCAAGAGTAGCATTTAAAATTACAATAGCAATAATTATCATTGAGTCTGTTGTTTCACCTAAAAAGAATGATATTACAGCAGCAATAATTAATATAATAACCATAAAATCCTTTAGTTGGTCTATAAATTTTTGTATTATATTTTTTGATTTCTTTTCTTTTAACTTGTTATATCCATACTCGTTTAGCTTTTTTGAATATTCTTCTTTACTAAGTCCAGTTTGGATATTTGTATTAAAGTTTCTTTCGATTTCGTTTACACTTTTGTTATACCACATAATATAAAAATTCCCCCTTAAAAATCTTTTGTTCATAACTATAATTCAAATAGTTTGTCCTTTTAATGTTTACTAATTTATATGATAAAGTATTCTATTTTATTACTTATTTTTCAAAAAAAAATAAAGCTTATTAAATAAGCTCTATTTTATATATAGTCTTGTAGACTTTCTTCGTCTATTATTAATATTTTCTTAATTCCAATAAGTTTTATTAGACCTTCTTCTTCAAATTTCTTTAGTTTTCTACTTATTGTTTCTCTAGCAACTCCAGTATAGTTAGACATATCCTCTCTATTTATTGGAAGTTCAATTTCTATACCTTTTGAAGTTTCTTTTCCATATTTTTCTCTTAAATCCATTATTAAATATGCTAGCCTAGATTCAACATCATTAGTCGCTAGATGTTGTGCAAGATTTTCTACTTCTGATAATCTATTTCCTACAACTTCTAGTATTTTAATTCCTATTTCAGGTCTTTCTAATATTATATTTTTCATTTTGTCCTTTGTAAGTGTACACAACTTGGTTTTTGTTATAGCTTCTGCATTGAAATGGTATTCGCCTTTATTAAATAAATTTAACTCTCCAAAAAACTCTCCCTCAGAAAGTATATGTAGTATTTGTTGCTTACCATCTTTTGTATACTTATAAAGTTTGATTTTTCCCTCGTTTATAAGATATAGCTTGTCAGCTTCATTACCTTCTAAAAATATAGTGTCACCTTTAGTATAATCTGTATGACCAGTCATTTTAATAATTTCTAATAGTTCTTCTTCATTTAAATTTGAAAATATAGAAACTTTACTTGCACATAATTTATTTTTACATCTATCGCATGAACAATTCATTAAACTCACTCCTTCATGTATATTATACCATTGTTTTAGAAATTAAAACTAGCTCATATGTTACATAATCTGGTAACATATGAGCTAGTTTCATTTTATTTTGACGAATGTTTTTGTGATACATATTCATGAATAGTTTCTGCAACTTGTTTTGAGTATTTAACTGCCTCTACTACTGTTCTTGCTCCAGTAACTACATCACCTGATGCAAATACTCCTTCTTTTGTAGTTCTACCATATTCATCTGTAATAACAAGTCCATATTCATTTAACTCTATACCCTTTGTCGTTGATACTATATTTGATCTTGGTCCTTGGCTTACAGCAATAATTACCGAATCACATTCAAATAATCCATTAGGGTTTTCTTCATTTTGAGTATCTTTGTATACAACACCCTCATCTGTAATTTCAACAGGTGATTTATAAAGTTCAAATTTAACTCCATCAATTCTTGCACTATCTATTTCATGTTTTCTTGCTGACATGTTTTCCATGCCTTTTCTATACATTATATAGCTTTCTTTTGTCCCTTTTCTCAAAGCTGTTCTAGCTACGTCCATAGCAACATTTCCAGCACCTATAACACATACTTTATTCCCTAAGCTATAAACTTCTGGATTTTTTAAGTAGTCCATAGCATAATGAACATGGCCTAGTGATTCACCCTTTATATTAAGCTTATTAGGTTTCCATACACCAGTTCCTATAAATAATGCATCAAAGCCATCTCTAAATAATTCTTCAACTGTTATTACATTACCTATTCGTGTATTAGGTCTTATTTTAACTCCTAGATTTATAAGTTTATTTTTTAGCCTATCTAGTGTACTTTTAGGTAGTCTAAATTCTGGTATCCCATACCTTAATACGCCACCTATTTTATCATGAGCTTCAAATATTGTTATACTATATCCTTTTAATGCCAAAATAAGTGCTATAGTTAATCCAGCAGGGCCAGACCCTATTATACCAATATTTCCCTTTAGTTTTTGTGTTGGCTTTTCATCTAATATATCTAAATAATAATCAGATATATAATTTTCTATATTACCTATATTAACAGGAGTTGATTTTATTCCCATTACACAATTTCCTTCACATTGTTTTTCATGAGGACAAACTAGTGAACAAACTGAAGATAATGGATTGTTTTCAAATAAAATTTTACCTGCTTCTTGTATTTTCCCGTCTAAAAATAATTCGATAACCTCTGGTACAGATGTACCTACAGGACATGCTTTTTTACATCTTGGGTTTTTACATTTAAGACATCTTTGTGCTTCATTTAATATATGATTTGACATAATATCACTCCTATGACGATAATTATGCTTACTATATAATATGGCATATAAATTTTTTATAACATATAGTATCGCATATAAATACTTATTTCTATTATATAGTATCACAAATACCAATTTTTTTGTATACATGATACAATAAATAAAATAATAACAACTAACTAATAATTATTAGCCAGTTGTTATTGTTTTATTCTACTTCCATATCTAATTCAACACTTGGATTTTCCTTTTTATTTATAAATTCCCATCTTGTTTCGGCTGTTATTATTGCAAGGAATATTGATATACAACCTAAAATCATTCTGCCAGTTAAACTTTCTTTGAGAAAAATCACTGAGAATATTATGCCAAATACAGCTTCCATACTTATTATTATAGCTGCATGGGTGGAGTATGTGTATTTTTGAGCTAGTGTTTGAAGGAAAAAAGCAATACAAGTAGCAAAAACTCCCATATAAAAAATAGACATCCAACTACTAGTAGGGATACTTGCTGGTAGTTTTTCATATATTATAGCTGTAAATGAACATAATAAAGCTACTACTCCAAACTGAACTACTGTTAGTATCATTATGTCAATTCTTTTAGAATAATATCCTGTTAAAACTATATGACACGCGTAAAAGAATGCACATAAAAGTGTTAGACCTTCACCTATACCTATTGAACCTAATTTTTCATTTAAAGTTAATATTGCAATTCCTACAAAACAAATTATAACTGCAATAAACGAAAACTTATCCGGTTTTTCTTTAAATATTGCCCAGTAAATAAAAGGAACCATTACAACATTTGTGCCTGTTAAAAAAGCAGTTTTTCCTACACTTGTATACTGCATCCCTATTGTTTGAGTAGCAAATGCTATATAAAGAATAAGCCCCACAATTGCTGCCCCTTTTATATTTTTTAACTTGATGTTTTTTAATTTTTTTGTAGATATTATTCCGACTATAAAAAATGCTATCCAAAATCGCATTGCAGATAAATACAGCGGAGGAATATGGTCAAGTGTATTTTTAGTAGCTATATAACCGCTACCCCATATTATTGTAACAATAAGTAGTGCTACATCTGCAAATAATATTTTCTTTTTATCTGTTATTTTCAAAAAATCACCTCTATTATAAATATATACTAAATACTTTATTTCATCCATACTTTATACCATATAATTTAAAAGGCCTGTTCTTTAAATTCAAGAACAGGCCTTTTAAATTATATTTTTATTTTATTTTCAACAGTTACCAAAACTATACTTCTGATGATTTATCACTTAACCATTTATTTCATTTTCAGTAGCTGCTACAACGATTGCTGCTGATGTATCACCTACAACATTTACAGTTGTTCTTGCCATATCAAGTATTCTATCAATACCGGCGATAAGTGCTATTCCTTCTAATGGAAGTCCCACTGACTGTAATACTAACGAAAGCATTATAAGACCCGCTCCTGGAACTCCAGCAGTACCTATAGAAGCCAAAGTAGCTGTAAGAATAATAGTTGAGTATTGAGCCGCTGTAAGATCAATTCCATAAACTTGGGCAATAAATAGTGCACATACACCTTGATAAATTGCTGTTCCATCCATATTTATTGTAGCTCCAAGAGGAAGTACAAAACTTGCAATTTTGTCTGAAACCCCTAGATTTTCTTTCACGCATTTTATACTTACAGGTAAAGTTCCTGAACTACTTGTAGTACTAAAAGCTGTAAGTGCTGCTGGCATAACACCTTTAAAGAATTTAATAGGACTTATTTTTCCAAAAACCTTTACAGCAGAGCTATATACTATAACAGAGTGTATTAATCCTCCTATATATACAGCCATAATAACCTTTATTAATGGTAATAACACAGATATTCCGTTTGTTGCAACAACTGGTACTATAAGTCCAAATATTCCATAAGGTGCTAGTTCCATTATAAAAGAGGTTATATTATACATTGTCTCTGCTAAACTATCAAAAAAACTAATAAAAGGTTTTCCTTTGTCATCTGGAAGAGTTGTAGCTCCAATGCCAAGGAAAAGTGCAAAAATAATAATTTGAAGCATATTACCTTCTACTAATCCTTGTAGCGGATTACTAGGTACCATGTTTAATAATGTTGTTATTATACTTGGAGCCTCTTGTGCAACTGCCTCAGCCTCTGCCGGTATACTTAAGCCCGATCCTGGTTGAAATAATGTTCCCATTGAAAGTCCTATCGCTACAGCAATCCCTGTTGTTAAAAGATAGTAGATAAATGTCTTTCCACCTATTCTACCAAGAGCTTTGATATCACCTATGCTAGATGCCCCAACAATAAGAGATGATAATACTAAGGGTACTATTATCATTTTAATCATATTGATAAATAGAGTCCCTATAGGCTGAATATAAGTAGTTGCTATATCGGGATTATTTGTTAGTAATAAACCTACAGCAACACCTATTCCTAACCCAAGAATGATTTTTGTTGTTAATTTCAAACACTACACCACCTTATTAATTTTGTCTTTTATATTCTTCGACAATATTTTCTTAATTCCTTTGTTTTTCTATGTTTTTTTATATTTTACACTAAAAATAGCTATATATTTTAAAAATATATAGCTATTACTTAATAATATTAACTTTTTTCAAGTTTCATTTTTTTTAAAAAATTCATATTAATTCTTTCAAACATTCCTTAATATTGTTTTAAGGTTACTTAAAAATTAGCTAATTGTTCACCTAACATCTTACATAAATCTATACCATCATCATCAGAGGTCTGATTGATTATCAATCCATCATCTACTAATTTTGCACTATAGTTAGATTATTTGGATATTCAACTAGATAAGTAAAAAAATTAATAACAAAAGAGGTGCAAGATTTTATTTTGCACCTCTAGGTATAACTTATTTATTTGGAGTAAATGTACAGTATCCAACCTTATCACAGTCATCTTTCATTTTTGCCCATGCTTCTTTGTCAGTTATTGATTCCATAGCTGTTGGGTAAAGTATATAATTTTCTTTAAATATGTGATCTCTTAAGTGGAATACTACATATTTAGCTGCTTCATCTAATCTTTCTTTAAATTCAGCAAAGTCCATTTCTGCTACTTTTTCTGCTAATTCTTTTATTGTATGTTTTCTTATTCTTAAATCATCGTGTTCCATTCTCATTATTCTAGTAGGGCCTGTTATTTGTCTATTTTCCATTGCTATAAACAATACATCTTCTTCTCTCTTGTGATGTGGTTCTGCCCCTAGTAATCCTTCTGCTAACTCTCCTAATCTATTGAATATAGGATCTTCTTTGTATGAATCCATTTTTTGAATATCTAAATTTAATTCATCTAATTCTGATAAGAATTTTAATATTTCATCATGTTCAATTATTAATGTATGAAGAACATGACCTTCTTCAACTTGAGCTCTAAGTTTTTCAAGCTCATCTTTTAATACTTCCATGTGTATATCACATAAATGTCTCAAATCTTCTGGCTTCATACCTTCTTCTATAAGTTTTTGTTCAGCCATTGATAATTCTAATGGATTTATGTCAGATACTAGTTCTAGTGCTACTTTTCTATTTTCTTCAGTTGCACCTTCAACGTTTAACTTTTTTAATATTGCTGCTAATTTATCTATTTTGTTCATGTAAAACACCCCTTATTTTTATATTTTAATTTATTTTAATTCGATGATTTTATTATATAAATAATTTACTTATGATTCTGTGATTGTAATCAAACTTTGTAAATTTATTTTTATTAATGTTTTGTTTTTTTCTATAATCAAATTATAATAAAATAAACATAAAAAAGACGTATCCTACGTTACATAAAAAAAGACCATGCTAAAAATAACACAGTCTTAAATAAGTATCTTAATTTATAATAATATCATAGGTAAAAATGCTACTAAATTATTTAGCATATGGGCTATTATTGGAGCTGATAGTTTACCTGTAGAATCATAAGCATATGCAAAAACCGCACCTAGCATAGTATATACCGGAAGTAATATAATATCTTGACCTAATGAACCTTGATAAACACTCATTATTAGGTGTACACTTCCAAATATTAATGATGATACTACATATGCTAATATTTTGTTTTTATGCAATATACTTCTAAATATAACAAATCTAAATATAATTTCTTCCATAATAGGAGCAAATACTACTACTGCAATAAATTGAGTATAAGGAGATTCTTTTACCATATTATTGATGGCCTCTTGGTTGGCCCCTTGTTCAGTAATAAATAACCCCATTATAATATTAAATATCATTATTACAAAATATAGCTTTAATGCCAATGTGTATATTTTAATGTCTTTAAATCCCTCTAGTATTTTTGGTATATGCTTTCTCATTATAAATAACATAATAGACATTGTAATGAGTGTAACTACAGTGTCTATTCCGTAAGAAAGAACATCCGGGATATTCATACCTAATATAAGATCAATAATTATAAAATATACTAAGTACAAAATCTGAGGAAATACAAGATATGCTATTATTAACCAAGAAACTTGTTTTTTTCCTAACCTTAGATTAATATCATTATTATTGAATAACAAATTTGTTTTTGTCATAATTCTATTCCTTTCAACTATAAAAGTTAAATTACATATATTCAAAATATATTTATATTTCTATATATTATACCAGAATAAAATATGTTACAAAACAAAAATTCGCGACCCTCATGTCGCCAACGACTAGATGGGACCTTGCTCAAATTTATCGGTTGAAAATTAAAATACCGTACTTTTACAGTACGGCATTTTATAAACTATTGAAAGACAAGTCTTATATTATCTTTATTTAAATTACTACCTATAACACAAAGCTTTCCGCAATCTTGGATTTCACTTTTATTTATAGTGTAATGACCATTTGTATAATTAAATTCTAAATTACCATCATTACTTTTTAAAAAACCTTTAGCTCTTAGTATTATTCCATCTTTTCCTTCACTAAGAGAGTTTAGTATATTCTCTATTTCCTTCTTAGTGTATATGTTAGGTGTCTTTATTGATATACTGCTTATATTTGGAGTTGTTTTAAAAATACTTTTTATATTATAAGCATGTTCTAAATCAGCAAGTATATTTCCTTGAAGCAATTTTATTATTTGATTTGGAGATAAGTTATCCCAGTCTTCACTTATTATATAGGCCTTAGGATTTAATTCTCTTAAAGAACTTATTATATCATTTATTTCTTTGTCATCAATATGTTGAGTCTTGCTTAATATTAATGTTGAAGCATTTACAATTTGATCCTCAAAGAAATATCCAAAACTATCTATATAATCAAAGTAATTAACACTGTCAACAACAGTAACTAACGAAGTAATAGCACATTTTTCTTTTAAGTAAGGCTTATTCATTATTTCTATTATTTCACTTAACATACCTATTCCTGTTGGTTCAATTATAATACGTTCTGGATTTAAGTCTTCAATTATATTGGAAATTGTATCTGTAAAATTCAATTTTATACTACAACATATACAACCATTTTGAAGTTCTATTACTTCATATCCATCACCTTTTATAATTTCTCCATCTATTCCTATTTCTCCAAACTCATTTTCTATTATAATTACTTTTTCATCGCTGTATGACTTTAATAGCTTTCTTATTAATGTTGTTTTTCCTGAGCCTAAAAAACCTGAAATTATGTCTACTTTTATCATTAATGTCACCACTATTTCTTATAATTCTTAGCACAATCAACTAAGATTTGTATATTTTCTAGTTTAGTTTTTGGGCCTATTCCACAAGCAGGAGATAATATATGTACTCCACTGTCTAAACATGAGTTTGATATGGACTTAATATTGTCTTTGTTATTTTCTAATGCAAATGTACTTACATTTCCCATGATTACCTTATTATGAACATTTTCTACTACATGTCTAGCACTAGTTATAGAATCGAAGCTAATTGCATCGCTATTTAAAGCATTTAAATCATCGTATATGGTCTTTAGCTTCCCACATATATGTATTATAGTACCACCAGGTGCATGGTCCTTTAAGCTATCAATAATCATATTTAAATATGGAGTAGCAAATTCCCTAAATGATTTTGAACCTAATATTTCACCTGTCCCACTTGGATCAGAAATAGTTAAAACATCAGCTCCTGCATCTAACTGTGCTTTTCCAAATGATATAAGATTTTCTGTAACGAATTTCATAAATTCATGAGACTCTTCATTTTTCTTTCTTAATTGTTTGTAAAAAATCATAGGTTCCATTAATGATGATGCTAAACTTATAGGGCCAGTTAAGTTGGCTATTATAGGCACATCATTGTTGTTTTCTTTTAATATTTTTATTGAATCTAAAACAACCTTAACTCTTCCTTCAGTTGTATCTATGTATTTTAATTTATTCCAATCTTCTACAGTTTCAATTGGATATTCTGTGACTCTAGGTTCAGTAGTTTTAGTACCCATATTTACTCCTGCTCCCATAGCCTCAGCTTCTACAGTCATACAAAATGGAACACCAAAGTTTTCAAATCCTCCATTTTCATATATTCCATGTGTTAACTTTGCCATCATTAAAGGATTTGTATGTGCATCTGGCCACTTAACATCTACAATGTCCATAACATCTTCTATTATCATGTTCATCATTCCACCAGGACATATGCATGGTGGGCGATCTACTTTTTCCCCTTTTAATACTTTGTACAATCTTTCTTTTGGAGTAAACATTAAATCACTTCCTTAGATAATTTTATTTTTTCAACTAAGTCCTTTGCAAGTTTTACTCCCTTTGATGCTTCTGAGGCATACCCGTCTGCTCCTATTTTATCTGCGAAACTTTGAGATATTGGTCCTCCACCTACCATTACCGCTATTTCATCTTTAATATTTTCACTTTTTAATATATTAACAACAGCTTCCATGTTTTCCATTGTAGTTGTCATAAGAGTAGATAACCCTATAAGATTTGCCCCTACTTCTTTTGCTTTATTTACAAAATCAACTGGAGGCACGTCTCTACCTAAGTCATATACTTCAAAACCTGAAGTTTCTAACATAATCTTAAATAAGTTCTTGCCTATATCGTGAGTATCTCCTTCCACAACACCTACAACTGCCTTATAAACTTCCTTCTCTGAATCAATTTTTAGATGTGGCTTTAATACATCTATTCCTGCATACATAGCATCTGAACATACTAAAAGCTCTGGAATAAAATACTCTTCTTCTTCATATAATTTTCCTGCTTTTTCCATACCATCTGCTAGCCCATTAGATATTCCTTCATACGCATCAAACCCGTTATTTATGTAATCTATAGCAACTTCTTCTACTCTGTCGTCTTCCATTTCTAAAACACATTCTGATAGTTCTTTTAATAATTTTTCCTTTAAATTATTCATGTTTATCCTCCTTAAGTTTCTATAATTCATTTATATTAATAGGGTACGTGCCGTATATTCTTGCAGCATCCATAAGGGCTATTATTTTATTTGGATCTGTTCCAATAGGTACATCACATCCTGTACTTAATATAAATCCCTTTGGACTATCATAAGCCTTTGATATACACACTCTTGCTGCTTCGTATATATCTTCTATTGACCCTCTCATTATTGTATCAACAGGGTCTACGTTTCCTATTAAACGTACTTTATCTCCATAAGCTTTTTTAAGTTCTCCTATGTCATCTACATTATCTAAACTTAAGTTTGCTATTCCTACATCAACCATATGCCCCCATATCTTTTTTGTCTTCCCACATATATGAAGTGTAGTTCCTCCACCAGTTCTTTTTATTATTCTATCCATACATCTTTTTAGGTATGGTTTAGCGAACTCTACAAAGTTCTTTTCGCTTATCATGGTAGAAGACGCATTTGGTTCTGCGATTCCTGGAGCTAACCCTATATCGCAAGCTGCATCTATATAATTTATAACACTTTGTGTAGCAATTTCTAAAAGTTTGTGAGCCATTTCAGGATCTCTATTTAAGTCTCTTAAAAAGTTATCAGTTCCTCTTAAGAAAGAAGCAGTAGTAAAAGGCCCTCCCATAGTTGTTCCTACCCCTATTACAGGGCTTAACTTTTCATTAGTTATTTTAAGTGCTTCTAAAAAATAATGTATTCTTCCATCTTTATATGGATCTATTGGTCTCAGCTTATCTATTTCACTATAATCATTTATTGCAGGGGCGCTAATGTATGGAGTACTGTTTGTTGTAATTGTAAGTTTACTTCCCATTGCCTCTGGTATACCTTGAAGTCCCGGTCCAAATCCTACACTATCAGGGCGAAACTTTTCATAACTTCCTACAGCTACGTTAACAAGAGCCTCTACCGAATTATTATATTCATATATTGTGTGTCCAAATATAGGTGCAACACTTTCTCCTAGAAATGGAGAACATGGAATTCTATCTATTTCTTTTCCACTTGCAAAAGCCTCCATTCTTTCCTTTGGAGTCATTTCATCTTTTTTAATTATGTATGCCACAAGTAACACTCCTTTTTCAATTATATCCACTCTTATTCAATATTTTACATCATTATGCAATATGCGACTAATTGGAAAAATCAATAGTTACTTAGTTATGTATTAGTTTTATTTATAACAGATAAAAGCCGTTCTTTTGGTATTAAATAAAAGAACGGCTTAAAAATTAAATTATTAATTTATTTATAAAATTATGTATCTCCTTTGATACAGCTTCACATGTATTACTGCATAAAATTACATGGCCACCTTCTTCAAAATATCTTATATCTTTTATATTTCCGCATACATTGTCATATATATATTTTCCACTGGTATTTTTAACAGTATCGTCATCCATAGCTTGTATAACCAATATAGGACATTTAATATTTTTAACTAACTGCTTAGTTTTATAAAGTAATACCCTAAAATTTATAAGAGATAATACAGGAAATTTCAAACTTGAGTCTATATATCTTTTTATATTATTAGGCTTTTTATTTTTTATATCACTTACTATATTTGATAATATCTTTTTTATATCCCAGTAATATATTGGCGAGTTTATTGTGACCAAACCTTTAATGTTATACTTTAAAGCTAAGTTAATACAAATAAGCCCTCCCATAGAAAAACCTATTAAAAATATATCATCACATCTTTCTTTCAATTTGATTAGTCCTTCTTCAGCTGAATTTATCCAGTCATTATAATCTGCTTTTCCTAGATCTTTTCTTATTCCTGTATGGCCTTTGAGTATAGGACTTTCTATATAGTATCCCTTATTTTCTAAATAGTTTTTTAGATATTCAATTTCAAATAAATGCCCTCCAAATCCATGAACTATTAAGAATCCTTTATTATTTTTCATATTATTATTCCTTCATATAGTTTTTAATTAATATATTCAATAAATGATATAACTATCCTTCTTATAACCTATTTAGCGAATATTTTGCAAAGAATTTCCTCTGAAAATATAAATAGCTTCCATTAAAGGAAGCTATTTATATAGTAAGTCCATAAATATCAGAAAACTCTATTTGCACTCTTTCAACTCTAGAATTGCTTTTAATTTGGTTTTTGCATGAAGCTTTGTCACACTCATTTAATATAGTATCTGGTAATTTAACTATAAATTCAGTACCCTCTCCAAAATTACTTTTTATCTCAATAGTTCCTCCTTGCATTTCAACTAGAGATTTAACTAAAGATAGCCCTATTCCACTTCCCTCACTTACCTTAGTCAATCTATTATTTACTTGTTTAAATCTTTCAAAAACATAAGAAACTTTATCTTGAGCTATACCTATGCCTGTATCTTTAACATGTATTTCAACAGAATTTTCTCTTGAAGCTATATTAATCTCTATTTTTCCATTTGGAATATTAAATTTAATAGAATTAGATATTAAATTCAATATTATTCTTTCCATCTTATCTAAATCAAAAGATATTACCTTTTCTTCTATTTCTGAATTAAATACAAGTTCTATATCCTTTTCCTTTGCAAACCCTGATACTGAACTACATATATTTTTTACATAACTAACTATATCATGGTTTTCGCGGCAACATTCCACATACCCTGCATCTATTTTTGTAGAATCAATTAGATTATTAACAAGCCTTAAAAGTCTAAAGCTATTTTGTTTAATTATGTTTGTATATCTTTCAAAACTATATTTATTATCACAAGGACATTTACTAAGTTTTAGTTCTATCATTTGAAGTGAGCTAAACATTAAATTTAAAGGCGTTCTAAACTCATGAGATAAATTTGCAAAAAATTCAGTTCTAAGTCTTTCAATTTCTACCTCAGCTTCTTTTATAGCTGTAATATCTTCTCCTACCCCTACTGTTCTAACTACTTGTCCACTTTCATCTTTTATTGGAAATGTTTTTCCCCATATCCATCTAACAGTCCCATCTGGCTTTATTATTCTAAATTTTTCATCTATATACTCATTATTTATAGCATTAAAAAATAACTCTCTATCTTCAGGATCAATGTATTCTATTATTGACATAGGGTCTTCGTATAAACATTCTTTGCTTCTTCCAAATAACTTCTCGTATCCTGGACTTATGTAAATTATCTTTTCATCTTCTACTATTAAAAACACACCATCAATGTTTTCAGCAAGTTGGCGGAATTTTTCTTCGCTTTCTTTTAATTGTTTTCCTGCTATTTTTCTATGAGTTATATCTCTAGAAATACCTATTATGCCAATAATCTCATTATTTTCATCAAAGAAAGGCGACTTAACAGTTTCGTATTGTCTAACACTACCATCAAGTAATGTAAGAGTTTCTTCATATATCTTAATTTCACCATCTTTAATTAATTCTTCGTCTTGAACTTTAAAACTATTTAATAATTCACTATCTCTTATTATTTCTATATCTTTTTTTCCAATAAGCTCATCTGCATTTTTTCCAAAATATTCTTTTGCAAGACTTTGATTTATTGCCATATATTTTCCATCTAAATCTTTATAAACAATATGATCTGGTATGCAATCTATTAAAGTTTTTAAAAGTTTGTTGTTTTTTTCTATTTCACTTTTTATTCTTTTTTCTTCATTTATATTTAATGAAAAACCTACCGTTCCAATCGGATTTCCATTTTCATCGTATACAGCAGTTTTATACGACTCATACCATTCATTGTTAACACCAAATTTATATATTTTCTTTATATTTTTATCAGTCATTGCATTGTTATCTTCTTCTTTAAATTGATTTGCTATATCAATAGACCAAATATCAAAATCATCTTTACCTCTTATCTCTTCTGATACTAAGCCAGTATCATGTTCATATTTTTTATTAACAGTAATATGCCTACCTTCTTTATCCTTTGCCCAGGCACAAAACGGTAAACTGTCTATTAATGCTTTAATAAACGGGTCTTCTTTGTGAGTCTCCATTAATTGTACAACAATATATTCATTATCATTGGAAATAACGTTTACTTTGAACCATCCATTCAAGGATCTAATAAATTGATCAGTAGAGTTAAAACTAAATAAATCATGTTTTTGGTTATTAATAGAAGGTATTATATCTAAAATATTTTTCCCAATAATATCTTTTTCTTTTAGATTAACTATGTTTTCAAATTTTGTGTTTGTATCTAATATTCTAATATCAGTAACTTGTCCCTGATTATCTTTAATTAATTTTCCATAAAAATAACCAAATGGAGATTGCTTTATAATCTCCTTATAAAAATTTTCATTCATCATAATGAACCTCACCCCACTTACATATATTGTAAGCTAATTTTACAGATTATTCAATAAAATATGGTGTTTGTCTATATTCTGACAAACTTTTTTAAAAGTTCATTATTGTTATGTGGACAACTATCTGAGAGTATGTCTTATTATACTAACTCATACTCATTTGGGTTTAATTTAGCAGCAGCTTCTTTATCAAGTATTAATACCACATCATTGTGAAACTGTAGTATAGATGAAGGAACCTCTGGGGTTATATCACCATAAACTGTGTTATATATGGCATTTGCTTTACTTTTTCCATAAGCTAAAAGCATTATCTTCTTTGCTTTAAATATAGAACCTATTCCCATAGTTATAGCTTTTTTAGGAACATCATCTATGTTTTCAAAAAATCTAGAGTTTGCTTCTATGGTAGAACTTCTTAAATTTACTAAATGAGTTTCCTTTTCAAAACTTATTGTAGGTTCATTAAAGCCAATATGTCCGTTATTACCTATTCCAAGAACTTGAATATCTATCCCTCCATATTTTTCTATAACTTTCTCGTAGTTTTCACATTCTTTATCTATATCTAAAGTCATACCATTTGGTATATGTATATTTTCTTTATTTATATTAATATGGTTAAATAAATTATCATACATGAAATAATAATAACTTTGTTCATTATTTCTAGGTAAGTTGTAGTATTCATCCAAGTTAAAAGTTATAATCTCTGAAAAGTCTATAACTCTATTTTTATACATTTCAACTAAATTTTTATACATACCTATTGGCGTACTTCCTGTAGCAAGGCCTAAAACAGAATTTGATTTTAGTTTAATTTGGCTTAGTATTATTTGAGATGCAACTTTACTTATTTCATCGTAATTTTCACAAACTAGTATTTTCATATGTGTCTCCTTTGCATTTCGTTAAACACTATAGTCCCTTCGACTATAGTCATATAACAATTAAAATTATCATCAAATATAGCTATATCAGCATCTTTTCCTATATCTAAACTTCCTTTTTTATTATCTATATTTATAGATTTAGCTGGATTAAATGAAGCTAAGTTTATAACATCATTTAAGTTCAAGTTTGTATTTTTGTAAAAGTTATAAACAGCATTATTTAACTTAAGTACACTTCCTGCTAATGTATTGTCTTCTAGCCTAGCACTATTATCCTTTACGTATACATATTGACCACCTAAATCATATTTTCCATCTTTTAAACAACCAGCTCTCATAGAATCAGTTATTAATATTAACTTATCTTTTCCTTTGTTATTTAATACAAACTGGAATAAATCTTTGTGTATATGAATTTCATCACAAATTAATTCACAATATACATCTGTAAATAATGCCGCTCCAACTACACCAGGATTTCTGTGGTTTAGTGGCGTCATAGCATTAAATGTATGCGTTATATTGGTTATTCCAAGATTTATAGCTTCCTTTGCAAGTTCATAATCAGCATTACTATGACATATGGATAAAACTATGTCTGTATTATTTTTAATATCCTTAATGAAATTAAAATCTTTATCAACTTCTGGTGCTAAAGATATTATTTTTATAACATCTAAATAATCCATTATAAAATCAAAATATGGTTTGATTATATATTTTGGATTTTGAGCACCTTTATATTTTTCATTTATAAATGGTCCTTCCATATGAGCTCCTAGTACTTTAGCTCCATTAGGTTTCATACTCATAGTAACTTTTATTGCCTCAAAAGCATCATATATGTCTTCTTTATCCATGGTCATTGTAGTTGGAAGGTATGATGTTACTCCATTTTTGCATATTACACAACTTATTTTGTTTATAGAATTTATGGTGGCATCCATAGTATCAGCACCACCACTACCATGTATATGAATATCTATAAGTCCTGGAGATATGTACATCCCATTTGCATCTATAATATCTATTCCTACTGGGATATTTGATGTTATATCTATTATATTTTTATCAAATACTATTACTTTGTCTTCAACTATTTTATCTTTTAATATTATCTTCCCATTTTTAATAGCCTTCATATAGTAATCTCCTATTGAGTTAATAAATCTTATATTTATATTCATTTTTATTAATATTTAAATTACTACCCATATTATGTGTATTCACATTAACAAGTTATTTTATGCATCAAAAAATTCGCTACGCTCATGTCGCCAACGACCTTGAGAAACGGATAAATTATAATTCCTTGTAATTAGAAAATGACCTCAATGAGGCCATTTTAAAATAGTTTAATGATTATTTTATATTTAGACTTTTTATAACCTCTTCAGTAACTTTAGCTGTGATCTTACTAATAAGTTCTTCATTAAATTTGTCTACATCATTAACTTTACTTTCTTGTTTTTCATTATCTGTTGAACAGTTTGGAACTCCTCCTGTTTTTATTCCAAGATTTGTTCTTATTTTGATTAAATCTGACACCTGACCACTGTCTAATTCATTAGCCTTGTTGATAATATTTCCTGTATACATATGAATTAAGGCATAGTGTTCTAAAGATTCCAATCTATAATATGCCTCTATTATGTCTTTTCCCCATGTAAGTACCCCATGATTTGCAAGTAATACTGCATTGTATTCTTTACAATAAGGTGCTATCGACTCTGGTACTTCATTAGTTCCAGGTGTTGCATAAGGAGCAACAGGTACTTTTCCAAGTAATACTACAGCCTCTGGTAATATAGGTTTATCTAAATCTATACCTGCAATTGCAAATGAAGTTGAAACAGGTGGATGCGCATGAACAACTGCATTAACCTCAGGATTTTCTTTATATACTCTAAGATGCATTTTTACTTCAGATGAGGGTTTATTTTTTCCATCAATAGTATTTCCATCTAAATCTAATTTAACCATCATATCTGGTGTCATAAATCCCTTGCTTACACCTGTAGGAGTTACCCAAATACTATTAGATCCTGTTTTTATAGATATATTTCCATCGTTTGCTGCAACAAAACCTTTCATATAAATTCTTTGTCCTATTTCACAAAGCATTTTCTTAGCTTCAAAATCTGAATAGTATACCTTTTCTATCATAATGCTACCTCCTTATTATTTTTTACTTGAACATCTTAGGAAGACTTTCATTATAAGGAGGATAAGCTATTCCATTTTCAGTAACAATAGCAGTTATTAAGGTATTGTCTGTTACATCAAAACATGGATTATATACATTTACACCCTCTGGAGCCATAGGTTTTTCATACCATTTGCCAATTATTTCGTCATTTGGTCTTAACTCTATTTCTATGTCTTCTCCATTTTCACATTTTAAGTCTATTGTCGGAGTAGGTGCACATACATAAAATGGTATATTATAGTATTTTGCAAGAATTGCAACACCAGAAGTACCTATTTTGTTTGCTGTATCTCCATTTTGTGCAACTCTATCACATCCAACCAAAACTGCTTGTATTTTTCCTTCCTTCATAACTATAGATGCCATATTATCACATATTAATGTTACATCTATTCCAGACTCATGAAGCTCCCATGCTGTTAATCTTGAACCTTGAAGCAATGGTCTTGTTTCATCTGCAAATACCTTAAAGTTATATCCCCTTTGTGCACCAAGGTATATAGGTGCTAAAGCTGTTCCATATTTAGCAGTTGCAATAGTTCCTGCATTACAATGAGTTAATATTCCAAAGTTAGGTTTTAGTAGTGAAAGAGCGTTTTCTCCAATAGACTCACAAACTCTTTCATCTTCTTCTCTTATAAATTCAGCTTCATCTCTTAATGCATTCTTAATTTCATTTACAGATTTTTCTTTTTCTTTTATTAGTCTATCTTCCATTCTATTTAATGCCCAAAATAAGTTTACAGCAGTTGGTCTTGAACTAGCTAAATAGTCTTTTACTTTTTTAAAATCATTGTATAATTCTTCATAATTAGATGCATTTGAAGACTTTGTTCCTAGATAAACTCCATATGCGGCTGCAATTCCTATGGCAGGAGCTCCACGTACTTTAAGCATATAAATAGCATCCCAAACATCTTCCATTGTTTTTATTTCCAAAAATCTTTTTTCATTTGGAAGTAATGTTTGGTCTAGTATTATCAATGTATCTTTTTCATCATCTAGTCTTACTGATTGTATTATAGAAATTCCTGATATGTCTTTGTCTATCATTTTAAGCCTCCATCAAAATTTGTTTTTCAGATTCTTTTATAATTTTTATATAATCTTGTCCATTATTTATAGATTCTCTTTTTATAATTAATTTTTTGCCTAGTAATACACATGTTTTTTCTGCGATTGCCCTTTTGTTTAAATTTTTTATTGAAGTTAAATCTTTTACATGAGCAAGACCTACTGTTCTTCTACAAAGTTCAAGACCTGCAACAGCACTTGTATCTCTAATTATGTTTTCTAAGTAAAATTCTTTGAAACCCTTGTATTTTGCAACTTTTTCAGTAGCTTTTTCGTCCCAAAGTTTATTAAATTTATCTTTAAATACATCTACAACATCTTTTATAGTATATAAAATCCAATTTTTATAATCTTCTTTCTCAATAGGATCTTCTATTGTTGCATCTGCATTGAAGTAAGCAAATATTAAATTTGCTACTACATTTCCAACATCATATCCAGCAGGTCCATAAAATGCAAATTCAGGATCTATAATCTTAGTTGAATCTTCTTTTACAAATATAGAGCCTGTATGTAAGTCTCCATGTATAAGAGATTGAGCATTATTCATAAACTCAAATTTTAACTTTGCTGTTTCAAGAAGTAAAGCTTCATCTTTCCAAAGTGTTTTTGAAACAAATTCTTTTATTGGCTCAAATACATCATTTCTTTCACAGTTATAAAACGGTTCTGTGTAAACTAAATCCTCTGTTATTTCACAAAGCTCTGGATTTATAAAGTTTTTTACCAAATTTTTTTTAGCTTTATGGTCCATAACTACATCAGTTGTTAAGAAAAGAGAATTAATCATAAATGTAGTTATATGGTCTACAAATAATGGGAACTTTTTGTGTTTTAGAAGAGCAGTTCTCATAATTTCATGATCTGACAAATCCTCCATTGCACAACAGTTCATTATGCTATCATAGTTGTATACCTTAGGAACAAGGCCTGGTGATAATTCATATTGAAGTTTTAGTATTTCGCTTTCTATTCTATTTCTATCTGTAGATAATACGAATTCATCAGAAATTCTAGCTACAGGACCAGCTTGTTTAATTATAATAGACTTCCCTGATTTATTATCTACAACTCTAAATACGTAGTTTAAGTTTCCATCCCCTATTTCTTTACATGTTAATTCTGCATCTTCATTAAAGAAATTAAGTATAGTTTTTGCATACTCTACAGCGTCATTTTCTTTCATTGTAAAATACTTCGTTTTGAAATCCATAACCTAGCCTCCTAAAATTTATTATTTTAATAAGTTAAAGCTAGAGCAAATGCTAATATACTACCTTATAGCAGTTGCAACGGCATCTTTATTATTATGAATCAATTTAATAAACCTGATACTAAACATAGGGATAATGTTAATATTACTTCAAAAATTGTATTTTGTGAATAATAATAATTCATTCGTGTCTATAAAAAAAGTCTTCTTTACAAAAATATAAAGAAGACCTAAAAAAGCTATTTATATGTTAAATTTAAAATCATTTTTCCCAGTTTCGTTAAATTCTCTTATATATACAGAGCTTTCATATAAATATTTCTTATCTAAAATAGTAACTAAGTTTTTATCCTTTTTTATATAGCCTTTTTCAATAAATTTATTTATTACATTATATAATCCCTTTCTACTTACTGACAGTGATTTACAAAGGCTGTACATACTTTTAAATTCAAATTTATTATTCTCACAGTTTTCTAAAATATGAAAAGCAACAATTTCTTCTAATGTGAATAAGTCTTTCATTAATAGTTTCTTATATATGCAGTATATTCTTTTACTAGTTTTGAAAAAAAATATTTTTAAAAACTCAGGATTCTTTTCTAATTTCTTTAAAGTATTCTTATTTATCTTAAGTAATAATACTTCACTTTTAGCAATTATATCGCAGAAAAGGTTTTCATCGTACATATAGCTTATCTTTCCTACAAATTCATTTTCCCATAAATCGTCTACTAAAAAACTTCTTCCATTTTTAGTTGTGTATTCTACCTTAACATTTCCATCTAATATATAAAAAATTTCTTGTAGGTTTTGACTTGAATAAGTTATACAATCCCCTTTTTTATATTTTACTATTTCAATTTCATCTAAGTAGTCTTTTATATGTTCATATATGTATATATTTTCTAAATTCATATTGCACCCCTTATGAATAATTAGTTATGTCTATCTCTTATTCTATTATATAAGGAAAAAACTAGTAATTCTATATAAGAATTACTAGTTTTTTAAATTTTTGTATTTGACTTTGTTAAACAAAAATAATCGTTATTTTTCTCCTTTAATTGAAGCTGTATGAAACTCTCTAGAATTTGGACCTCTAAGTATTTCGATGTTTTTAAATCCATTATTACACATTATAGGAATTACTTGTTGTTCTATAATGTCTTTTATATCATTTGATGTCTCCCCGTTTTTGCCATCACAAAAAGTTAGTATTGTTGTTCCTTTAGGTTTAAGCACCCTATAAATCTCCGATATAGTTTTAGGCATATCTTCCCAGAAATAAATTGAATGTATGCTAAATACCTTGGTAAAACTTCCATCTTGAAAATCTAAACAGCTTACATCACTTTGTACTAATTTAGCTCTTCCTTTTCTAAGTGCATCTCTATTTCTAATAGTTGATGACCTCAGAACTGGTTGAGATATGTCCAGTCCTACAATTTGGCTAACAGCTGATTGTTCTAAGAGAAGCTTCATGGCATACCCTGCACCGCATCCTAGTTCTAATATATGTTCGTCCTGTTGAAGTTTCAATAGCTCGATTGTCCATAGTGTTTCAGGTCCATGTTGCTTAACCATCTTCTCGCCAATATACATACCTAAAACTCCTCTTGGATTACTATATTGACTGTCAATGAATTCTTTAAACGATTTAATGAATTTCAAAAAGCACCTCTCTTATAATTGTCTACTAAAGCCTTATATTAAAATAATGTATCGTGTGCAATATAACAAGCAATATCAGCTTCTAAAAACATATCTTGTATTTCTTCTAGTCTAGTATAATTAATGTCTCCATTATCAGCATAATCGTATTTTTTTCCAAGCTGTTCCCACTTAGATTCACCTAGTCTGTGGAAAGGAAGAATATTTATTTCAAAAAGGTTATTGTTGTGCATAAAATCAATTAAATCTTGTATGTTTTCATTACAGTCATTAAAGTCCCCTATAACAGGTACTCTAAGGATAATTCTTCCATTCCAATTAGATTTTTTTAGAGCTGATATATTGTTTAATATTAAATCATTATAAACCCCTGTTTTTTCCTTATGTTTTTCTCTATCCATATGCTTTATATCTACAAAAGCAAAGTCTATATATTTCATTGCTTTTAAAAATATATCTTCGCTAGTATATCCACTTGTTTCAATTGCAGTATGAAAATCATATTTCTTACATTCTTTTAGTGTATTTATTAAAAATTCACTTTGCATAAATGGCTCTCCACCGCTAAAAGTGACTCCCCCATCACTTCTCCAGTTATTAGAGTCCCTTTTTAAAACATTTATTAATTCATCTAAATAGTATTCTTTAGAGCATGATTTTAGAGCATTGTAGTAACACGCATTGCTACACTCAAATGTATTGCAGTCTTTGCATATATCCCAGTTTAAAACTGGTTTATTTTCATTATCAAAGATAAGTCCACCTTTAGTGCACTTATCTTTACATGTAGAGCAGCCTTTTTTGTATCTACATGATAATTCACTAAACATAACTTGAGGCTTTTTACTCCAACTTTCAGGATTTGCACACCACTTACAACTTAATGGACATCCGCTCATAAAAACAGTGGTTCTGCACCCTGGACCATCATGAACTGAAAAACTTTGTATATCAAATATATTTCCTTTAATATCCATAAGTTTACTCCTTATCTAAAAATTCATGACCTTCACAAGTTATGGTACTTAATTCACCAAATGTCCAATCTTCATATTCTAGCCCCTTACATATACCCACTCCTTTTTCATCTGGTTCATGGAAGTTTCTACAGTTATTACACTTAGGCGCCAACACTAAACATTCACATATATCACTATCTATATTTACAAATCCTTTTGTAAGTCTACATATCCCCTTTGCAGCATCTATACTACAAAAATTTAAACAATCATTATGTTTTAACATATATTACACCCCTTTGTACTCAGTTCTTGATATAACTTCATCTTGTATAGGTTTTCCTAATTCACACCAATATTGAGTAAATCCTGCTACCCTTACCATTAAATCTCTATTTTCATCAGGCTTCTTTTGAGCTTCCTTTAGTGTTTTAGAGTCTATTATATTGTATTGAACATGGAATCCACCTTTTCTCATATATGAACGTGTTAAATCTAAAAGTTTTTTACTTCCCTGCATACCAACAAGTGCTGTTGGATGTAGTTTAAGATTTAACTGTGAGTTTTGAGATGTAGTTTGATCCCATATAGTAGCTGATTCAAATAATGCATATACTCCATTTTTATCTGTTCCTGGGTAAGCCGAAACTGATCCATCTGAGTAAGTTGTTCCACTTAATCTTCCATCTGGAGTAGCTAAAGTAGCGGCCCCTTGAGGTCCATGTGTAGATACAGATATTTGACAAGCATATAATTTCTTACCGTATAATGATTCATATTTTTTACAAGCTTCAGTAAACCATTCTTCATAGTCCCTTAACACAACATCTGCATAAAAATCGTTGTTTCCATACTTAGGCGCCCTTAAACAATCTCCATACATCTCATCATATTTTCCACTATCATCTACTCTAACTTGATCTACTAATGAATAACTACCAACTTCTGAAGCATTTTTAAATCCAAAGTTATTTAAAATGGCATCTTTTACTTCTTCAAGAGAATATAACTTTTTATCGTATACTATATTTTTCAGTGATACTAATGAGTTAACCATAGTAATAGTCCCGCAGCTTTCAACGTTAAATGTAGCGTTATATCTATATCCCATATTTCCTATGTGTTGCCCCTTATCTAAGCAATCAGGCTTTAGGAATGAATTTATTATAGACATATTTTGCTTTCTCCAAATATCATGTTCTACGTTATTTGTCTTACATAATACATCCATAGTCTCTTCATAATATTCTTTAAAAGTATCAAATAACTCTTCAAATGTTTCTAATTTTCTATTATGTGGTTTGTATATTTGTAATCCTGTTCTATGATCTTTCCCATTTGTAAGAACTAGTTCAAGTACCTTAGGATTTGCTATAAAGTGAACCCCTACACTAGTTGGCTGACCTGCTCCACCAGGCACTTCATATTTTTTACCATTTAAATTAAGCTCTTTCCAACAACACGGAGAAGTTTCTAAACACCCTCCTATTGCAATAGATCTAGCTTCCTCTATAGTCATACCTTCATCGCTAAATTGATTCATTAAAAATTCCATAGAATTTCTATTGTTAACCCAAGCTGGATATCCAGATCCGACCTTATTACTTTCTACCCCTTTTAATAAAAATTCTTCTGGTAGTTTTTCATCATATAATATAGTTAAAGTCGGTTGTGGTGTTTTGCAAGTTATACCAGCCTCTAGTATTAAAAGTTCTAATTCATTAGCTGCAGATTGACCTTGTCTAGTAAGACCACCCATACTTAAATTGTTAAATGTGTTTCCAGATAAAACTCCACCATTTACTCCAGCAGAAGCAAAACAGTCAATACAAGTTATTTTTATTCTATAAAGCTCCATAAGCTCTAATACTTCTTCTTTAGTAATTTTTCCGTTTTCAATATCTTGTTCATACCAAGGATATAACACTTGACCTAATCTTCCTATAGACATTCCTGATATAGCATCTTCGTTTACAGAAGCTATATGTAGTGTATATGTAAGTTGAAGTGCTTCTCTAAATGTACGTGGCTTATTGTGTGCTATCCACTCAAGACATGACGCTATTTCATTGTATTCTTTTTTCTCACTATCTATAGTTTCAATTCCTTCTAAGAATCTAGCATGTTTTGCGTAGTTCAGTATCCATGTTTGAAGTCCTTCTATAGCATGTATTACCCCTTCGTAGAAATAAAGTCTATCCATTCCTATTATTCCGTCTCCTCCTGCACATCCAGCTACTTCATCTCTACATTCTTTAGCCATTTTAATAAGATTATCAAATCCATGTTCAAGAGGATAATAGTAATTTATAACTTCTCTACCTTGAGGTATTGTATATCCTGAATCAAACATACAAACCAAACTTCTCATTATTTTTTCTTTTGTATCATAACCTGGAACCATTTTTTCATATCTCAGTCCCACATCTTCTACTGATTTATTTACCCATTCTTTTGCAACTTTTAAAAGTGCTGGAACTTCTTCTTTCCTCATTCCAAATTTTCCTGCAATAGAAACTATATTTCCAAAGCTTTTGGTAACATTTCCTCCACCTTGGCCAATTTGACTTAATTCATCAGCACTACTTCCAGTTGATTTTGAAGCTTCTTTTGAAATCTCATCACCTTGTGCGACGAAGAAGCTTTCACTAAGCCATGGCATTGGAAAAGAACCTCTATAATTACGTGTTTTTTGCATTACTAATTTTTCACCTGGAACAATATTTGGAGTCATATGTGAAAAAGCTGATTTTAAAGCCTTAGCTCTTCTTACTACTAATACATCTCCATCTAATGCTTTCCATGCTCTATTATACCAATAAGGAAACTCCATATCTGCCGTAGCTAAAGTGTTATAAAATACATCTCTCAATGCATTTGCCCTTGGTGTTGGCTCTTTTTTTATTTCCTCATAACTTTTATTTTCCTTTGAATGATTATCTGTATTTATTCCCCTTGAATTTAAAATACTTTTTATCTTATCTTCTTTTAATTTCTCCATGTACGTGTCCCCCCTACGTTAAATCTATATATAGTATATATTTATAGATTTAAATATAGTAGTGTAAAGTACACAGTTTTTGTTTTAATTTCACAAAAAAATGACCTCATTGAGGTCATTCAATTTATATTATTTAATTATCTATTTTCTAAATTATCGCAGTAAATATTCATTGCATCTCTTAAAAACTTTGCAAGACCTTTGCCATATTTATCAATATTTTCTGTAAACTTCTCATCATATACATACATATCTCCAAGTCCTCTGAATATCTCTGGAGTACAATTATAATAATACTTTGTAATGTGGTTTCTCCATTCTTCTACAAGTTCTTGAACTTCATTATCTTCAGGCCCTTTATCCATATTACTACCTATTTTTTTGTATATTTCATCTGCTTCATTTTGTATTATAGCCCAATCATTTTTATCGTAACTTGATGTTTTCTTTTGACTTTCTTTATATGCATCAGTATTACCGTATTTTTCTTCAGTTTCTTTAGCGTATTTTTCCTTGTGTCTTTCTATTTCAGTCATATCAAATCCTTCAAACATATCTTTTTTACTCATATCTATCTCTCCTTCAATTGATTTTATAGTGTTACTTACAGTGTTGATTATTTTTTCAAGTCTTTCTTTTTTCTTTAATAGCAGATCTTTGTGAGATTTTAATGCTTCTTTTTTATCAAAGCCTGGACTATCCATAATTTCTTTTATTTCTTGGAGGCTAAAATATGGTGAAGCATGCGCACGCTTATTCCTACCATATCAGCTACTTCTTTTACCTTATAATTCATATTGTCACCTCCATATTTATATACTAATCTATGACACAATGTTAGGGTCAATATATATTTAATAATTTTTATATTATTTTTTGCTATAATTAATTGTATTATAATAATATACAATTTAATAATGGGGGGATATTAATGAATAATTTAAATGAATTTATAGCTAATGAAATAAAAAATATTGTCAAATCATCTAATGTATCAACTACATACAGAACACCTTTAGTATGTTTTGGGGATGCACAAAATCCTTTATTTAATGACCTAAAAAACTTTATTGATGAAGATCACTACTTACCATCTGACTTGTTAGAAAATGGTAAAACCGTTGTTTCTTTTTTCATTCCTTTTAGTGAAGATATTGCATATGGCAATATAAAAAATGATATTACTACAAAGGAATGGGCCTATGCAAAAAAAGATACAGAAGGTGTAATCGATGAAATTATCGCAGAAATGAAGATAAAACTTTCTGATATTGGTATTAATGTTTCTAACAACCCAAGTAAAGCTCCCTATACTAGTGATAATTTCATCCATAAATGGTCTCAAAGACATGTAGGTTATATATGTGGCCTTGGTAACTTTGGACTTAATCACTTACTTATTACCGAAAGTGGTTGTGCAGGTAGATATGGGAGCTTTGTTATAGATGCTAAAACTGATTATAACTCTGTTGTATCTGAAGAATATTGTTTATATAAAGTTGATAAATCATGTGGTGCCTGTGTTAAAAACTGTCCATCTGGTGCATTAAATTACGATGGAATTGACAAAGTTAAGTGTAGTAGTAGTATGGATGTTATTAATGAAAAATATTATGACGGTATAAAAGCGCTTAAATCATGTGGTAAATGTATAGCACTACCATGTGCTTTAAAAAGGCCTACAAAAAAATAAGTCATATTATAACTTAAGCTTAAAAGCGATATTACGGGGTATAATATATTCGAGGTGATTTTATGAGTCTTAAAATTAAAGTATATTCAGATTATGTATGACCATTTTGTTTTTTAGCGGAAGTTCCGCTTAATAATGCAATTACAGGAAAAGATGTGGAAGTTGAATGGATGCCATATGAACTCTATCCTTATCCTAATAAGTCAACATTGACAAAAGAGTATATAAAAGAAGCATGGGAAAATTCTATTTCTCCCCTTGCAAATAAATTTGGTGTAAAAATAAACATGCCAGACTTTTCTAAGCAAACTTATACAAACCTTGCATTTGAAGGCTATCAATATGCTAAAGAAAATAACAAGGGAAATGAATACAATCATCGTATTTTAAATGCATATTTCCAAGATGGTATGAATATTGGAGATATAGACGTTTTGACAAAGTTAGCAGGCGAAGTAGGCTTAAATGAACAAGAATATAGAGAAGGTCTTGAAAATGGTAAGTATGAAGATGTTCACAAGAAAATGTTACAACATGCATATTATGGAATGAAAGTAGAAGTTGTTCCTACATTTATTATTGGCGATACTAGGTTAGAAGGTGTAGTTAGCGAAAAAACCTTAAAAAATGCAATAGATAATGAATTAAATAAATTATAAAGAACCTAGGTATAGAATTTTCTATACCTACGTTTTTTATTAACCTATTTCTACATATTCTAATTTTTCTCCTTCTGGCCCTTCAAAGAAAAATATTTTATCATTTTCAAAACTTCCTGGTACTTCAGAAATTAATTTTATATTTTCATCTTTTAGGTTTTGTACTGCTTCCTCTATATTTGGAACTGTATAGGCTATATGATCGATTCCTATTGTCTTCTTTTCATTATCTTTTAAGTACTCAATAAATTCAACTACTCCTGTACCTGAATTTACAAATATAATATTAACTCTTTCATCAAGATGACGGCGAGTTATTTTAGCCCCAAAATTTTTTACATAAAATTGAGCAGATTTTTCTGCATCTTTTACAATTATACCAGTATGGTTTATTTCATACATTATACTTCCTCCTTAATAATAAAATAGCTCATAATATCTCTTTATTTTATTTTCTAAATCATCTATACTTAAGTATCTAGCTTCTCTTATATTTTCTTTTCCTTCAATAAATACAAGAATAGCAGGAATAGTGAAAATATTAAATTGTGAAGATATCTCTAGATGTTTTTCTACATCTATTTCTATACTTTTTATTTTAGGATAATTATTTAATATTTTTTCTACCTTGGGTTTTAACACATTACAAACACCACAGGTTTTATTTCCAAAATAAATTAATACAATTTCATTTTCTTTTATTAGGCTTTCAATACTTTCCTTTGTATATAAATTGTTCATCGTATCAACCACCTATATTATATAATGCCTAACTTAATATATTTAAGCTTTATTAATTATTTTTAGTCCTTCTCTACGGCTTAATGGTTTTAATTCGTTGTTGTTTATAAACTCAATAACTGAATTTGGATTTGTTTTGCTATATTCCCTAAGAGCCCATCCTATAGCCTTTTGAATAAAAAACTCTTTTGACGAACTTAATTTATTGATAACTTCATAAAGAAGTCTTTCATCAGTATCATTTTTATATTTTAATTGAAATAATATAGCTGTCCGGTTTAACCACATATTATCACTTTCTACCCAATTATTTATGTAAGTCTTAATAACACTAGTATTGTCTTTTAATATATATCCTATTAGATTTGGCGATAGTGAATCTACAGTATCCCACCAGGATTTTGTTATAACTAACTTTTCTAAAAATCGTAAATCATTAACATCCAAAAGTTTTTTGTATTTTAATAATAAATCCAAGGCAACATATTGAAATTCTCTAGCTTCCTCATTCCATAAATCCTCTACTATTTTTATTAACTCTTCTTTTGATAGTTTTTTGTTATTACTTAGGAATTCTTTTAAAAGAGCACTCCTTTGTGGAGCTTTAATTCCTAGATATTCAAAGTTATCCTTCATATATTTTTTCATAGGAAGAGCGGTTTCTTCATCTGCATGTTGTTTAAATAATTTTATAATTAATTCAGTGTTATCCAATAAATTTCACCTTCTCATATTTATTATATTTCTATAACCATTTTACTACTGCTACTATATTTTTTCACCATTATTTGTAAATATTCTCTTTATATTGCATAAAAATAAGCCCCCTTATTGGGAGCTTATTCTTCCTTTAATCCGTCATTAAGCATAAAAGAAAGTATAAAACATACTAAAGCTATTATAATAGTAGATATAAATACTATATGAAGAGCCGAATTTAAAGAGTTTTTTATAAGCTCTGTAGTTAATCTAGTTGCTAAGTTTGATGTGGAATATAAATTACTTGGATCAATTCCCTTAATTCCTAATTTATCAAAATGTTTTATTATGTTTATATTAAAAATACTTCCAAAAACACTTATACCTATCGTTTGTCCTAATGTACGAACAAGTGAATTTGAAGCAGTTACAGCGCCTCTTTTACTATAATCTACTGATGCCTGAATAACTATTGTCAACGTTGTAAAACTTCCTCCAAATCCAAATCCCATTATAAAATTATATAGTATAACTAAAATAAGAGGAGAATTAATAGTTAATGTAGATATAAGGAAACTACTTAATGCTAAAATTAATAAAGAAGCTCCAATTATTATTCTTTCTCCATACTTAGGTATTGCTTTTCCTAGAATAAAAGAAGATAAAAGCCAAGCAACAGACATAGGTGCCATAGAAAGTCCAGAAATTGTTGCCCCATATCCTAAAACACTTTGCGTATATATAGTTAAATAAACGTTAACACCTATTAAAATGGCTGATCCAAAGAAACTAATTATATTTACAATAGTATTAGTTTTTGTGAAAATTTCAAATGGAATCACAGGCTCCTTGGCTTTTATTTCTATGAAATAAAATATTATAAGAAGTATTGCTGTAGCCACAAAAGTTATTGCTGCATATATGGTAAAACTATTGCTTTTTTCCAATGACATTAAACCATATAAAAAAATCAATATTGTAGATGATAACACTGCAATACCTGCAAAATCCATACTGTGCTTCTTTTTTTCAAAACTTTCTTTAAGACTAGCATTGAGAAGTATTAGAGAGCCTATTCCAAATGGAATATTTATAAAGAATATCCAATTCCATGAAAGATAGTCAATAAAAAAGCCCCCTAAAAATGGACCAATTAAACTTGATATTCCCCATACCGAACTTACCCAACCTTGAACCTTTGTTCTTTCAGATAAACTAAATACATCTCCAATTATAGTATATGTAACTGTAAATATAGCCCCTGCTCCTAGTCCTTGTAATGCACGAAATGCTATAAGTTGATACATATTTTGAGACAAACCACAAAGAGAACTTCCTATTAAAAAAATTATAATTCCAACAGACAAAGTATTTTTTCTTCCATATAAATCAGCTAATTTACCATATATAGGTGTAGAAATAGCTGATGTTAATAAATATGCTGAAAATATCCAGCTTATTAGTTCAAATCCACTTAAATCCTTAACTATTGTTGGTATGGCAGTTACTACAACAGTTCCTTCAATAGCCCCAAGAAACATAGCAACCATTATTGCAATAACTATATTCTTTTTTCTCATATCCATATAATTGATCACTTCCTTTATGTCTTATTTCGACGTTTTTTGCAGTCATATAATATAATATCACATATTTTCATTATATCGATTTTCTTCAATATTTAGATAATTAAATTAACACATAAATATAAGCTAGAGATTATCTCTAGCTTATATATCACAAAAAATAAAAAAACTACGCGGCTACGTCCTACTCTCCCAGGCAGCTTCCCACCAAGTACCATCGGCGCTAAAGAGCTTAACTTCTGTGTTCGGAATGGGAACAGGTGTATCCTCTTTGCTATAGTAACCACATAATCTTATTTATAGTGTTAGCACACTAAAAACTAAACAGCATATTATTGGTCAAGTCCTCGACCTATTAGTATTCATAAGCTAAATCCATTACTGAACTTACACCTTGAACCTATCAACCAGGTAGTCTTCCTGGGGTCTTACCCTTACGGTGGGAAATCTTATCTCAAAGTCGGCTTCGCGCTTAGATGCTTTCAGCGCTTATCCATTCCGTACGTAGCT